>NZ_JCAXEC010000007.1:0-177376 GCF_059758715.1 Sphingobacterium sp. GQ94 | reverse complement strand
GAACAAGTTTTAATTTCAAATATAAGACCTCCTATTGGATTTTATTGGGTTATTACAATGGTTAAATAATATATATTTGTGCTTTGTTTATCCAAAAAAACTATGCTGTACGTATTAATCTCTGTTATTTGTTCTGTAATCGTTTCCGTAATTATTAAAATAGCCAGACAACGTTCTGTAAATTATTTGCAATTACTAGTTTGGAATTATCCTATAGCACTTATTTTAACTTATTATGTTTTGGCTCCAAAGCTTATAGTCTGGCGGGATGATTTAGCTTGGGGGTTGTACTTGCCATTAGGCTTTTTATTACCGGTCATTTTTATCTGCATTGCAATGTCTATTAGGTACTGTGGAATAGTCAAGACAGAAGTATCACAGCGTCTCTCACTTTTTATTCCCTTAATTGCAGCCTTTCTATGGATGAATGAGGTAATAGTTCCTATGAAACTCATCGGAATCGCAATTGGTTTAATGGCTATAGTTTTTTCAATTAGTTGGAATAAATCTGAGGAGAAAGGGGATAGAAGGTTTTGGATTTTTCCTTTATCCGTATTTTTTGGTATGGGAATAATTGATGTGCTTTTTAAACAGGTTGCTCAACTAGAGGATATATCCTATATGACATCACTATGGATTGTTTTCGTGCTCTCTGCTGGTTTTGCATTCGTGATCCTTATTTACCTTATTTTAGTTAAAAAGCAACAATTTGATAAATTCTCTGTGGTATATGGGGCTGTATTAGGAGTGTTTAATTTCGCCAATATCGTGTTTTACATGAAAGCCCATAGGTCCTTACCTGATAGTCCTTCTTTGGTCTTTACGGGAATGAACATTGGTGTAATAGTTTTGGGTGCCTTGGTTGGTGTGTTTTTATTTAAGGAGAAACTTAGTAATTACAATAAAATAGGGGTAATTTTAGCTATAATTTCAGTGTTATTAATTGCTTTTCTGTGAGTTCATTGGAAGATACTTATAAAACCATTGACAGCTATTGCCAGGGAATATTTAGGGATAAGGGAAGTAAATTCATTGCACATGTTTTTCCTTTTCAAGATGAAATGGAATTAAAAGAGATCATTTTCGACCTTAAGTTGCAACATCCCAAGGCGAGACACTTTTGTTGGGCTTATCGCTTGACAACGGATCGTAATGTCTACAGAGTAAATGATGATGGCGAGCCTTCGGGTACAGCAGGGAAGCCCATTTTGAATAGCTTATTATCTTCGGATTTGACAAATACGTTGATTGTGGTTGTAAGATACTTTGGAGGAACACTTCTAGGAGTACCAGGATTAATTAATGCTTATAAAATGGCAAGTTTAGAGGCAATTAAACAAGCTGAGATTATAGAATGCACTGTAAATGATATTTACCAAGTAAATTTTGACTATATTCAAATGAACGATATTATGCGAATTGTAAAAGAAAATAATATTAAAATAGTTAGTCAAAGTTTTGATACGAATTGTATAATCAGACTAGAAATCCGTAAGTTACAGGTAGAGCAGGTCATAAAAAGGCTGAAAAAGATATTAGGGGTAAGCTTAAATTATATACAAACTAAATGATAAACGATTCTGAATTGATTATAAATGCAGACGGTAGCATTTACCATTTAAATTTACTTCCAACGGATATTGCAGATACTATTATTCTTGTAGGAGATCCAGATCGTGTCCCAGAGGTCTCTAAGTACTTTGATACTATTGAAATAAAAAAAGGAAGAAGAGAATTTGTCACGCATACTGGAACCATAAGAGAAAAGAAATTAACCGTCATTTCCACAGGTATTGGAACAGATAATATCGATATTGTGATGAATGAATTGGACGCTCTTGTGAACATTGATTTTGCGACTAAGACACTAAAACAAGATATAAGGTCCTTGGACATTATTCGAATTGGAACCTCAGGATCTATCCAGGGTAATATTGTAATAGGGACAATTTTAGCCAGTGATTTTGCAATTGGTTTTGATACATTGATGCAATATTATCTAAAATCATATTCAAAACAAGAATTAGATATTCAAGAAGCAGTAGTAACTTTTTTCAAAGACCTAACATTCAGGCCTTATGTTGGTCATGCCTCTCAAAAAATGTTAGATAAATTCGCTTTTGATCTTCCAAAAGGAATGACAATGACTGCTCCAGGTTTTTATGGCCCTCAGGGAAGAACATTACGGACAAAAAATGTTTACCCGAACTTAATAAATCATGCAAATCAATTTGTGGTTTATGAAAGACAAATAACAAATTTGGAAATGGAAACTGCCGGAATATATGCCTTAAGTAATATGCTAGGACATCATGCTATATCCATTAATGCAATATTAGCAAGCAGGGTGGTTGAATCGTTTAGTCATAACCCTAAAGAAATTGTGGATCAAGCGATCCGGCTAGTTTTGGATAGAATTTAAAAATTGGCAAAAATAGATATGTTATCGTGATCTGTCGGACACAATAAACAAGAACCGCTTTTATTCAAAAATAAAACAGAAGGTTTTAGCGACGAAATTATGTTCCTATTGTTCCCTTTCTAGAGGAATCAAATCGAAGTAATATGAACAATAAAATAGTAAATGACCATAATGAAGACCCTCCATAGCTAATAAAGGGTAATGGGATTCCAATTACAGGTACAATTCCAATGGTCATACCTATATTGATAAAAAAGTGAAAGAATAGGATAGAAGCAACCCCATAAGCATATATCCTTGCAAAAGCTGTTCTTTGCCTTTCTGCAATATTAATCAACCTGATTAACAAGATTAGATAAATAGTAATTAAAACAACCGACCCTACAAATCCCCATTCTTCTCCAATAGTACAGAAAATAAAATCAGTACTCTGTTCAGGTACAAAATTGTATTTTGTTTGTGTTCCTTGTAAATAACCTTTTCCGAATAATTGTCCTGAACCAATTGCGATTTTTGATTGATTTAAATTGTATCCCTGGCCTTTTGGATCATCCATTTTGCCCAAAATAATATCGATCCTGTTCCTTTGATGTGATTGAAGTATGTTTTCATAGGCAAAATCAACACATAAAACATAAATGGAAGATATGAATAAAAGAACAAGCATATTAATCACATTCTTTCTTTTCTTTCGCATCATATAAGCAAAGAAACCGCATATCAAAGTGATTAGAGAAATGATTATCCACTGGTTAACGAGTAAAGCTAAAACAAATAAAAAAATAGCTAACGCGCCGATAATTAAAACACTCGTACTCAGATAGCCTTCTCTGTAAAAAACAAAAGTTAAAGCAAAAAAAGCTAAGGCAGACCCTGTATCCGGTTGTAACATGACTAATGCAACCGGGAATAAAACAAGTAGAATTCCAATAAAAAGGGTCTTTGGGTTTGGATTTTTATTGCTTTGATTACTTAAGTAATAGGCTAATAATAAACATGTGGCCAATTTGCCAAATTCAGAAGGTTGAAGTCTAAAACTACCTATTGCAATCCAAGCTTGGTTTCCTCCTACATTCCTTCCAATTATCAATACAACAACCAACAGTAGGATGACTACAATATAAATTATCGGAGCAGATGAAATAAAGAATCGTGAATCGATAATTAAAATCGAAAATCCGATTATGAGTGCCGTGAAGATGTAAATGGATTGTTTACCATAATTCGTCGCTAAATTAAATAAACCAGGGTTATCTGGATCATAAACTGCAGCATGAATATTAAACCATCCAATTAAACACAACGTAAACCATAGTCCAATTGTAGCCCAGTCAATCCTACCAAAGAAACTTTTGTTTTGTATATTATTCATTACTTCTTTTTACCTGACTATGATGAACCACCACAAAGGATTCGTTTTGATTGACTTTTGATTGATTCCTTGTAGATCTGTTTTGTCTCGTATTTGTTTTCGGGGCTATACTATCCTTTTTGTTTTTTTCTTCTATTTTAACCTTTTTTGATATTGGAAGTAAATTTCCGTTGAATATCCTGTCTTGGATATACTTAGGGAGAGTTATCGAATCAGTAAGGTATTTTTCGACAAGCATACTCGCCATGGGTGCAGCCCATGTTCCTCCATAACCCGCATTCTCGACAAAAACAGCGATTGCAATTTTTGGATTATGCCTTGGAGCAAAGGCAAAGAAAACAGCATGATTCTGACCGTGAGGATTTTGAACGGTACCTGTTTTTCCACACATTTCTATGCCAGCAATTCTAGAGGCTGCCCCAGTCCCTCCTTGATTTACCGCCTGACTCATGCCTTCGATTACCGGCTCATAATATTTAGCATCGACACCGGCAAATATCTTTTCTGTAAATTCCTCTTTAACAATCTGCTTCTCACCAATCCCTTTAATTAGATGTGGTCGATAATAATAACCTCTATTGGCAACTATCGACATGACATTGGCCATTTGCAGAGGAGTGATACCTAATTCACCCTGACCTATCGAAAGGGATATATTAAAACCTGACCTCCAAGATGCACTTCCATAACGTTTGGTATAGAAATCAGAAGTAGGGACTAATCCAGGCCTCTCACCGGGTAAATCAATTCCTAAGGTATGACCCAAACCGAATTTGCCTAATGATTCTCTCCAAAGATCATAGGCTTTTGGACCGCTCATCCCCCTTGAATCGATCATCTTTGCATACACATAACCGTAATAGGTATTGCAGGACATTTTGATTGATTTCACCAAACTTGTCGCTCCATCAACATGGGTGCAACGCATTACAGCTCGCCCTCGACCATATCTATAGCCTCCAGGACAATAGAAAACTGTTTGATCATCAATAACTCCGGCTTGTTGGGCTGTTAATGCTGATACCACCTTAAAAATGGAACCAGGAGGGTAAGAGGCCTGAATGGGTCTGTTAAATAATGGCTTTGTCTTATCGTTCAATAACTCCATGTAATTATTTCCTAGATTTCGGCCCACCATTAAATTTGGATCATAGGAAGGACTACTTACAATAGTTAAAATCTCTCCTGATGATGGTTCGATGGCAACGATTGAACCTAATTTGTTCTTCATCATTTTTTCAGCCAGAATTTGTAAATCTAGATCTAAGGAGGATACCAAGCCATCTCCTGTTACAGCAACAGTATCATATTTACCCTCCATAAACCTCCCTTGAGGTCGATTTAATGCGTCAACCATTTGATTCTTTACACCACGTTTGCCGCGTAATAAATCTTCATATGCTCGCTCAACACCACTTGCACCAATATAATCTCCAGGTCTGTAAAACCCATTTGACTTTTCTATATCCTTGTCATTCACTTCCTGAATATAACCAAGGAATTGGCTTGCAATGCTATCTGGATAATTCCTTACTGTTCTATTTTGCGTATAAAAACCTCGAAATTTATAAAGATGTTCCTGTAATTTGGCATAAATCGAGGAGGAAATTTGTTTCATAAAAGGGGATGCTCTAAAGGGAGAATGTGCTTTAGCTTTTTGCATTCTTTTATTAAAATCTTCCTTGTCAATTCCAATCAATTTACAAAGTAATAAAGTGTCTAGGTCTTTCACTTCTCTTGGAGTTACCAATAAGTCATATACGGGTTCATTTTGGACGATAACTTTACCATTTCTGTCTAAAATAACACCTCGGGCAGGATAAACTATAACTTTTCGCATCACATTGTTATTCGCCGAAAGCAAATAACTATCATCGATTATCTGGATATAGAATAGTCGAGATACAATAATAATTGCTATTGCAATAAAAATTCCTTGGATGACAAACTTACGGTTGAAGTAACTATTATTCATGAGTATAAGGTCATAGTTTTTTAATTACTTAATAGTCGAGATTTCCTTTTATACCCCAATAAGCTGATTAGCATGATTAATAAGATAGTAAAAATACTGCTTAACAATATACTGAGCAAGGTACTTAAGTAATTTGAGAAACTAAAGTATTCAACATGTAATAAAACAATGTGATGAATAAGGGTTCCTATGGAAATATAGGATATAAACCATTTAGCTCCCATATTACCTAAGGAAGGTGTATCAAAAGAGTTTTGCGCATCAACATCCAATGTAATTTTATGAAAAAATATTCTGAACCAAGCTAGTGCAACGCAAGCCGCAGCATGAACTCCAATTGAGTCATAAAAGGCATCAACGGTTAATCCAGTAGCAAAAGCCAGAACAAAAAGTATAAAGTTCGGAGTGCTAATAGGGTATAAAAGAATGATAAGGATGTACGGGAAAGGAGAAGCTAAGTTGTAATATCCAATGTTTTTGAATAAAACAGCCTGTAAAGCGATTAGGGTTACAAATCGTATAACATTAAAAATTAGAATTTTACTCATTATTATCCTCTGTAATGGCTTCTAAATTATTTTTTTCATCTTCTAATAGATCTTTCACGACATAAACATGGTTAATTGTGCTGAAGTTTGTGTTCAATTTTATTCGGACGTCTAAGAAGCTTTCACCTGATGTTAAGCCAGTTTCCACCACCTGTCCAACTTCAATTTTCTTTGGAAACAATGAGAAACCAGAGGTGTATACTTTTTGGCCTTTCATTATTTTTACATGATTTGGTATATCTCTTACCAGTGCGAATCTGGGATCTACATTGTCTCCCCAAACTAAAGACCCAAATACATTCAGGGTATCTAAGGTTACAGAGATTCGGGTATCAGGATGTAACAATGACTGAATTGTACTAAAATGATCAGAAACATTTAATACGATACCAACAACACCATTGGATGTGATGACTCCTAGGCCTTTTTCTATTCCGTCCTTAACACCTTTATTTATTGTTAAAAAGTTGCTTTTTTGGTGGGTACTATTATTGACCACTTCAGCCATGGTGAAAATGTATCTATTGGTTTCTAAAGAGTCGTCAAGGTGCAGGGAATCTAAAGTATCTGTTAGAATAAGATTTTGTAACTTCTCTCTAAGTTGGGCATTCTCTTGGGCTAAATTTTTATTAGTTTCATCCAGAGCAAGATAACTTTTCCAGGAATTTAGATTGTCGTAAAATGAACCAACAAGTACATTGGATGAGTTAATATAGGCAGATCGCTGGAATCGGTTATTTTGAACAACCAAAAACAGGGAGATAGTAAAAAATAGAATAAACCAAAAGAAGGCATTGTATCTTACTAAGAAAAGCCATAGGTTTTTCATTATTTTTCTCCTTTAATAGCTGCGCGATATAACATCATAGAATATTATATCGCGCACTGAACATTATCATTGATTAAATTTATTTATTGCATTAGGAACTTAAATCGTCCTATGTTCTTTAAAGCAATACCTGTTCCACGCACCACCGCGCGCAATGGGTCTTCAGCAACATGTACAGGTAATTTTGTTTTAGCCTGAATTCTTTTATCTAAACCTCTTAACAAGGCACCACCACCAGTTAAATAAATGCCAGTTTGATAGATATCAGCCGATAGTTCGGGAGGAGTGATTTCCAAGGCTTTCAAAATTGCTTCTTCAATTTTTGAAATTGATTTATCCAAACAATGTGCAATTTCGGTATATGAAACAGTGATCTGCTTTGGAATACCGGTCATTAAATCGCGACCTTGTACGGCGAAATCTAATGGAGGGTCTGTTAATTCGGGTAAAGCTGCACCAACTTCAATTTTTATTTTTTCAGCTGTACGATCACCTATCATAATGTTGTGTTGACGTCTGATATATTGAACAATATCTGAGTCGAAATTATCTCCAGCAACGCGGATAGATTGATCACATACAATTCCTGATAATGCAATAACTGCAATCTCGGTGGTACCTCCACCTATGTCAATAATCATATTTCCGACAGGCTCTTCTACATCAATACCAATTCCAACAGCAGCTGCCATTGGTTCATGGATCAAGTACACTTCTTTAGCACCTGCTATTTCAGCAGAATCACGTACAGCGCGCTTTTCTACTTCTGTAATTCCAGATGGTATGCAAACGACCATTCTTAAAGAAGGAAAGAACCAGCTTTTACCTTTGTTAATCAGTTTTACCATTCCACGGATGAGATGTTCAGCAGCTGTGAAATCTGCAATAACACCATCTCTTAATGGTCTCACTGTTCTTATATTATCGTGCGTTTTTCCCTCCATTTGCATCGCTTGTCGTCCAATTGCGATAACCTTATTTGTTGTGCGATCAAATGCTACGATCGAGGGTTCATCAACCACTACTTTATCATTGTGAATGATCAGGGTGTTAGCTGTGCCCAAGTCTATTGCAACTTCTTGCGTAAACCAATTAAAAAGCCCCATTTAGTTGTCTGAGTAAAGTATATATTTTAAATGCAAACCTAATGAAAAAAAATGGTTTTTATGTAAACCCATGTGCATAAAAATGATCTTTTAATTGATGCATTTTATTTTTTTTTCATCCGTATTGCGAACGTATTTAGTTTCGCTTTATTGTATTGAAACACCAATATAATAATTGAAAGTATCCACTTTAATGGATTCTTTGGTGAGACCATCGAATCTCATCATCTTAAATCCTGTATTTGGTTTAATTAAAACTCTTTTACCACTCTTATCAAAAATATGAACAGGCATATCAAAGTTTTTTACTTCCGAAATCCAGCGCACCATAAATACTCCTGGTTTATTTTCTATGATCTCTAAAGTGGGTATGCTGGTTTTTTGTACATACTGACTAAATATTCGGGACATATCGAACCCAACATGTAATGTCATATAATCTACAATATCCTTATAGCTAACCGTTTTTAAATGAAATTCTTCATTTAACCCTCTCAGAATTTTTCTCCATTTATCATCATCATCAATTATTGTTCTAATCATATTATGTAGAACACCTCCTTTGTTATACATGTCACCTGAGCCTTCCTTGTTAACATTGTAGGGGCCTTGTAAAGGTTTGTCATTTTGTATTCCTCTGCGATTTCCATTAATATAGGCTTGGCTGGCCTGTTTACCGTAAAAATAATTAATGAACAACGCTTCTGAATAATTTGTAAAACTCTCATGAATCCACATGTCACCCAAATCTTTTGCTGTAATGTTGTTGCCAAACCACTCGTGGCCGGATTCGTGAACTACAATAAAATCCCACTTAAGGCCCCAGCCTGTTCTCGAACCATCATGGCCCAAATACCCATTTTCAAACTGATTACCATATGCAATTGCGCTTTGATGTTCCATTCCTAAATGCGCTGTTTCTACAAGTTTATATCCATCTTCATAAAACGGGTATGGACCAAACCAATGTTCAAAAGCTTCTAAGGTTTGGTTAGCATTCTTTTTTAAGAAATCAATTTTAGAAGAATTTTCTTTTAGAACATAATAATCAACTGATAACGGCCCGTTTTCACCTGGGTATGTCTCACTGAAATGAGCATAATCTCCTATATTTAACGCAACATTATAATTGTTAATGGGATTACGGACCTTCCAATGATATTTGGTATAGCCTTTACCAATATTTTCTTTTTTTATTAGTTTCCCGTTAGAGACATTCATCACCTGACTTGGCACAGCAACGGAAATCATCATGCTGTCAGGTTCGTCAGATTGATGGTCCTTGTTTGGCCACCAAACACTTGCTCCCAATCCTTGGCATGCAGTTGCAATCCATGGTTTCCCTTTGCTATCCTTCTTCCAGTCAAACCCCCCGTCCCATGGTGCACGAGTTGCTTGCACTGGATTACCTGAGTAATGTACAGTGAATGAATCAGTTTTCCCTACCTCTAAATATTCAGGGAAATTAACAAATACTGCATTGAACTCTCTCTTGAATTTAAGGGACTTTCCTTTGTATTCAATTTTATCAATCGAGAGATTGTCAAACAAATCAAATTGTAACCGGTTAAAACGATCGATAACTTTAAACTTGAATTGATTGCTTCCAGAAATAAATTTATTCTCTATATCTACTTTTATATCCAAATGATAATATTGTACATCATAGCAGGAACGCAAAGGAGTAAGTTCACCCCTAAGCGAGTCAGCTCTACCATATATTGTTTTAGTAGTCATTAATTGTCCATTGCTGACTTGGATAAAAATACTCAATAACATTCCTAATAAAATGGATCTCATTATTTTCTTCTATTAAATTTTAAATGGATTGCTTAATTATTGATTAGTTTTTGTTTCTTTTCTAGTTTTAAAATATTTCTCTATTTGTTCTAAATTAAATGCATTTAAGCATTTTTCCTTAGTTAGACCGCCTTTCCTTGCTACAAATATTCCATATTCCATGTCCAGAAAGCCTTCTTTTCTGTGTGCATCGGGGTTTATCGATAACAGAACACCTTTTTCTAAAGCATACTGATGCCATCTCCAATCCAAATCTAGACGTAGCGGATTTGCATTAACTTCTATAGCAACTTGATTTGTTGCACAGGCGTCAATAACTTTTTTAAAGTCTATTGGATAACCTTTTCTGGATAATAATAATCGACCTGTTGGATGTCCTAAAATCGTAGTATAGGGGTTTTCTATTGCCTTAATTATTCTCTGGGTTGCTTTTTGTTCATCCATCTTCAAATTACTGTGTATAGATGCAACTACAAAGTCGAACTTGGCTAAAATATCGTCTGAATAATCTAATGAACCATCTGACAATATATCAGATTCAATTCCTTTAAATATTTTAAACGGAGCTAATTCTTTATTTAAGAGGTTAATTTCCTCCCACTGCGACTCCAATTGGTCAACGCTAAGCCCTCTAGCATAGACTGCAGTTTTGGAATGATCACAAATTCCTAAATAGTTCAATCCCAAGTCTTGCTTACAATATATTGCCATTTCCTTCAAGGTATGAACACCATCGCTGTAAGTAGAGTGGTTATGTAAGGATCCGATTAAATCCCGATATTCAATTAAGGTTGGTAATTTATTCAGTTTTGCTAATTGAATTTCGTTGTTGCCTTCCCTGAGTTCTGGTTCAATAAAATCTAAATCTAAAGATGAATAAATTTCCGATTCTGAATTGCTTAAAATTATTTCTCCTATTTTATTTAATTCATTTATGTGTGAAGAAGATCCTGTGCTAATCAAAAGATCTTTAGCAAAATTGATTGGAGAACTAGAAAGGATTTCAAAAGGAATTCCATTACTGTCTCTAAAACGAATCTTATCCGCTTGTTGGTTTATGTCCAACTCGTAAGCTAAAGATTGCACTGCTTTCAAAAGGATTTCATTATTTACATCAACAATGAGTTCTACTTTTTGTAACACTTCAAGTTTCCTCCTAAAGTCACCGGTGAAGCTAACTCGTCCCTGCGGAAGATATTCTTCCAACTGCTGTTTTATTTCAGTTGCGGATTGTGAAACCTTTGCAAACAGAAACCAACCTTGACTAGCTATTGAGAACTCAATTGCTTTTTTTATTTCAATTTGTGTTTTTAATCCAAAACCTTTGGCTAACACAAGTCTGTTTTCATTACAAGCATAGTATAATTCCCCAATAGATTCAATTTCTAACTCTTTCCAAATGATCAGTATTTTTTTTGGTCCCAAACCCTTTATTTTGAGCATTTCTAGTACTCCTTCAGGCGTTTTCGCTAAATACTCCTCAAGTTCGATAAACGTGCCTGAACTCACAATTTGCTTAACCTTTTGTGCTGTGCTTTTACCAATAAGAGGTTGTTCACTTAATTCTTCTATACTTGCTTGACTCGCTGAGAAAGGTAATTTATCAATTCTAAATGAGGCATTTGTCATAGCTTTGATGCGGAATGGATTTTCGTTATGTAATTCCATAAGTTGCGCGCACAATTTAAATACTTTGGCTATGTCTTTATTCTCCATGTTCTGTTCTTTTTGTTGGTTATCAAAAATACAAATCAGTATTTAGATATGAATCATTCGATCTGAGATTTCTCAGCGCTGCTTAATTTAGGTCAATAAAAAATATAATAATCACACAATTGATAAAAGGCATCATTGTTAATGATACACAAAATGGATTTCTTTTAAGCTATAAATTGGAACCTAGGATAATTGTTGGGATGGTGAGCTATTCAAGGATTCCTCATTAACCAAATTTTGTTGATTGAGAGTATATCGCAAATAAAGATAAATTCTTTTTTTTAAATGAAAGATTCAACTTTAACGAGTTGTTCTTTTATTAATTGAAGGTTTAACCCATACTTGCGTTTTTGTGGAAAAAAGGTAAAATAGTAGATAACACCCCCTTTTTCTGTAAAATTGTCATTCTTTGATATCTTCAGGACCATTCAATGTGGGTTCTGCTCGGTGATATTTATGTATGATCAGCCTTATGCCAGAATTTTTTGTAAGAAACTTTACAGACCAATTTACAAAGGTTACCATCCTATTTCTAAATCCAAAAATAGAAATCAAATGGACAAACATCCAAGTTAACCAAGCAATAAAACCCTTTAAATGAAGGTTCCCCATGTCCACGACTGCTCGATTGCGACCGACCGTTGCCATTGAACCTTTATCAAAATATTTAAAATTCTCAATTTCTTTCCCTTCATTTAGTTGATTTAAAATATGACGAGCTACATATTTTCCCTGTTGCTGGGCCACAGGTGCCACCCCAGGTAATCCCCTGGGATTATCTGCTGTTATCATTGCAGAAACATCACCAATTGCGAAAAGGGCATTTGAACCCTCAATCCGACATTGTTCATCAATCCGGATTCGGTTACCTCTTTCAATTACTTGTTTATTAATACCTTCAGGCATTTGCCCCATTACTCCAGCACCCCATATAACTGTTTTGGTAGGTATTTTTTCACCTGAAGAGAGGGTCACTGTATTTCCATCATAATCCGTAACTACAGTATTTAAAATTGTTTTAACTCCTAATTCTTCAAGATAGCGTTCTGCGTCACGAGATGATTTTTCAGACAAGGCCCCTAAAATTTTACTAGTTCCTTCTACTAAGAAAACTTTCATTTCGTAAGGTGAAAGTTCAGGATAGTCTATCATCAACATATGTTTTTGGTACTCTGCAATTGCACCAGAAAGCTCAACACCAGTGGGACCACCACCAACTATAACGAAGTTTAAATATCGTTCTCGGTCTGACGTGTTTTTACGAAGCACAGCTTCCTCAAGATTTTGTAGAGTATAACTTCGAATATTTAATGCCTCAACGATATTTTTCATTGGTAAAGCATATTTTTCAACCTCTTTATTCCCAAAAAAATTTGAAGTAGCACCTGTTGCAATAACGAGATAATCATAATCATAATCTGCAACAGATGTATGTACAATCTTGGCTTCCGTATCAATACTTAAAACGTCTGCCAATCTAAAGCGAAAATTATTCTGGTTTTTAAACATCTTTCGCAAGGGGAAGGAAATAGAATCCGATGCTAATGTGCCAGTTGCAACTTGATACATTAATGGTTGAAAAGTATGGTAATTGTTTCGATCAATTAATAATACTTCAACTTCCTTGTTTTTCAATTGACGAGCAACTTCAACTCCACCGAATCCTGCACCAATTACAATAACTCTAGGAAAGCTTCTTTCAGAACGATTTAGTAACATATGCTATCTTGTTATAAGATTTTAAAATATGATACAAATATCCGACATTTTCTATCAGTATTCGTAATATATTTGCGTTATTTTTAGTTTAATTGAAATTTTTACACTTAATTGTTGTTCTATTTACCTTGTATTCAGGTGTTTGTTTACAGGGTTCTAAGTGTAAAAAGTACACTATTGTATTTGTTTAAAGTAAACTACCTTTTATTTTTATTGTTAATCCATCATTCGAATTATTTAATCGAATTTGGCAAGCAAGTCTGCTTTGTTCATCTGCATCTGGTAAAGTATCCAGCATATCTAGTTCCTGATCTTGAGCTTCTGTAAGAAATTCACCGCCAGAGACAATTCTCACATGGCATGTTGCACATAATGCCATGCCTCCACAAGTTGCCAAGATATCATATTCTGAAGCTCTCAAAATTTCCATTAAACTTAAATTAACATCAGTAGGAACTATAATTTCTCGTTTAGTTCCATCTCTATCTTCAATATTTATAGTGATAAGATCTTCCATACTTTAAAATGTATTGATGCCGTTAACAGTTGTGTACTTAAAACTTAATTTTTGCTCAGGATATACAAATTTAAAAGCGCTTTGAGCCATTAATGCCGCTTCATGATAGCCACAAAGAATAAGTTTTAGTTTACCGGGATACGTATTAATATCCCCAATGGCGTAAACTCTTTCAATATTTGTTGAATAATCATGAGTATTAACCTCTATTGCATTTTTGTCAATTGTTAACCCCCAATTTGCAATTGGACCTAATTTTGGACTCAATCCATACAAGGGAATAAAATGATCAACATTTATTTGAACTTCTTCCTTATTTTTATTAATCAAAAGAATACTTTGCAAATGTCCATTTCCCCTTAATTCGTTGAGATTATGGGACAACAATAAGTTTATTTTGCCCCTTTTGGCTAAATTGAATATCTTCTCGGCTGAATCCGGAGTACCTCTGAAATTATCGTTTCGATGAACTAATGTAATTTCTTTTGCAATATCGCTAAGAAAGATAGTCCAGTCTAATGCGGAATCACCTCCACCGGCGATCAAGATGCGTTTATTTCGGAATTTCTCGGGATTGCGTACCATATAGTGCACATTTTCATTTTCAAATTTTTCTAAATTTTCAATTTCCGGTTTCCTGGGTTCAAAACATCCTAATCCACCTGCAATTACAACTACTTTACAATGTATACGTGTTCCTAATGAACCTTTAACGATGAATGACCCATCATTTTGTTTATTTAACTCTTCTACACGCTCTCCCAGGGAAAAAGTAGGCTTGAATGGAGCAATTTGTTCCATTTGATTATCTATTAATTGTTGTGCATTTATGCTAGGGTATCCAGGTATATCATAAATTGGCTTATGCGGATATATTTCAGATAACTGCCCACCAATTTGGGGTAAAGCGTCTATTAAATGACATCTCATTTTTAATAACCCGGTCTCAAATACCGCGAATAAACCAACTGGCCCTGCTCCAATAATACATATGTCTGTTGAAATCATCATTCAGTTGTTTTTAAATTATTATAAATTGTATTTAATATTCTTGTAAAATTCTGGAAATCTTCATCACTTAAGTTTTCCCATGCTTGCATTCTAAATTTTGTCACAAGCGGAGATAATGTATCTACCTGATTTACACCGGATTGCGTGAGTTGTACTTGCAGACTCCTACGATCTGAGAGATGTTGAATACGTGTGACATGTCCCTTTTTTATTAATATATCTATAATTCTAGTCAAGGTAGGTTGGTCTTTACCACATTTTTCTGCTAATTGTTTATGAGTTAAATTTTGATGTTCTTTCAGGGTTTTGATTACAGCCCATTGATCTACTGTAAGGTCAATTCCATTGTGTGAGAAGGACGTTTGGGCAAACTGTTTAACCCTCCTTGCTGTTCGATCGAGAACAAACGAATACCTATCGAATTTTTCTTTTAGCATAACAATTATTAGTGTGACAAGTAAATTTAAAGAAGTTTAAATGAAAAATCAATTATTTACCAAAATAAAGTGATTGAATAAAAAAAGCTAACCGTCTTAATTGGTTAGCTTTTTCTATTTATCCATAAATCCACTTAAATTTATACTCTAATTCGGGGATCTTGAGTCTGTCAGCTAATTTTGTTAATCGATCGGGAAGTTTCATTAAGTAGTCTCGGGCCTTTTCACCCTTATCATTTAGACCGCTTACTTTGTCGATTTGCCAATCGGCAATTAATTCTTTTAATATATCTACATAGTCCAACGCCGTATATATTCCTAAACGCTGTGCCGCATTAGAAAAGTGATCAAAAGCGCCACCCTGAGGTTCGCCTGATTCTCTTAAAAAATGAGCAGGCATTACAATTTTCTTACGCATCATATCTTCAAAGGCTAACATAACCTCAGTTGGGTCGACAGCCATAGCATGAGAAATAAAAGACATATATGCCTTAGCGTGTCTTGCTTCATCTGAGGCAATCACTCCGCACATTTTTGCCAATAATTTATCACCGCTTTTTTTTGATAATCCTGCAACGCGTCTATGCGAAACATTGGTTGCTAATTCCTGAAACGAAGTGTAGATAAAGTTCCGGTACGGGTCTGCACCAGTTCCAATTTCAAAACCATCTTGTATGAGATACTGTGTTGAAATCTCAAATTGCTTCATATCAATACGTCCAGAGAGATATAAATATTTGTTCAGCAAGTCTCCATGCCGATTCTCTTCTGCTGTCCATGCGCGCACCCATTTCATCCATCCACCTTGTTCACTTTTGTTCACTTCCTCGACCATAGTTAACCATGATTCGTAAGTAGGTAGAGCTTCTTCGGTGACTGTATCACCTATCAAAACAGCGAGAAGGTCATATGGTAATTCTTTTGCACTTTCTTGTAAATCTCTTACCTCATCGAAAAAGGTGCTTCTAGAGGAATCCGGCAAGAAATCTGCTGGCTGCCACATTTCTTCTGCAGGTTTAAGATATTCAGACATTTCATTCAACATGAATGGTTCTAAATAGGTCATAACCTCTTTTCGAGAGCCTTCTGGTATATTTAAAGGTAGTTCTTGCATAATTAGAACAAAGATAATTAAACTTAATTTAAAAGGTTTAATATTTTTTTAGAACAGCGGATATCTTAACATAATTTATGTTCTTGTTATGTAACCGCGAATAACTTAATTTGCTTTGATTTTTACATCCAAATCACTTATTTATACCCGAATTGTTTTTATTATATATTAACTTTGTAAAACTTATACATAAAGTCTCAGAAATTGAATACAATTGATATAGATAAAATAAGAAAGGTTTTTCCAATCTTAAAACGTAAAGTGAATGGTCAACCATTGATCTATTTAGATAATGGTGCTACGACTCAAAAACCCCAAACGGTAATCGATTCGATCGTTTATTACTATTCGGAAATGAATAGCAATGTTCACCGTGGAGTTCATTATTTGAGTCAAATCTCAACTGATGCATTTGAAGTCACCCGTAAAAAAATACAAGAGTTCATTCATGCCAAAGAAGATTACGAAATAATCATTACAAAAGGTACAACAGACGGTATCAATCTTATTTCAAGTTGTTATGGAGAGGCATTCGTTTCAACAGGTGATGAGATAATTATTTCTGCAATGGAACATCATTCAAACATAGTTCCTTGGCAAATGTTATGTGAGGCCAAGGGTGCAATGTTGAAAATAATTCCAATGAACACTCACGGAGAACTAGACATGGAAAGGTACAGGGAACTACTTGGACCAAGGACAAAAATGGTTTCTGTGAACTACGTTTCTAATGCTTTGGGTACAATTAATCCTGTAAAGGAAATTATTGAATTAGCACACCAGCATGACGTTCCTGTATTAATTGATGCAGCACAAGCAATTCAACATATTAAAATCGATGTACAGGAATTAGATGTCGATTTTTTAGTTTTTTCTGGTCATAAAATGTATGGTCCGACTGGAATAGGAGTGTTATATGGCAAGGAAAAGTGGTTGAATAAAATTCCTCCGTACCAGGGTGGGGGAGACATGATAAAAGACGTGACTTTTGAGAAAACAACCTACAACGAATTACCGTTTAAGTTTGAAGCTGGAACTCCTAATATTGAAGCCGGAATTACTTTGAATGCTGCGATAGATTTTATAAACGAAATTGGTATAGAAAATATTAAAAAATATGAGGATGAGTTGCTAGAGTATGCGACTAGAAAACTTTCTGAAGTGGAAGGGATTCGTTTCATAGGCACTGCTAAAGAAAAATCATCCGTAATCTCTTTTATAGTAGAGGGAACTCATCCCTATGATATTGGTGTGCTTTTGGATAAGTTAGGAATAGCGGTTCGGACCGGTCACCACTGTGCTCAACCAGTTATGGAACAATTTGGGATTCCTGGTACCATTCGTGCAAGCTTAGCTGTATACAATACAAAAGAAGAAATTGACACCTTAGTTGCTGGAGTAAAACGAGCGGTGGCAATGTTGGTATAATAATTAGGATATGACAATAAATGAAATACAAGACGAATTAATTGAAGATTTTGCTTTTTATCAGGATTGGATGGAGAAATATGAATTTATTATCCAAATCGGCAAAGAATTACCTTTAATTGATAAGTCAAATAAATTAGATCAATTCATTATCAAAGGATGCCAATCGAAAGTTTGGCTATACCCTGAACTAAAAGAAGGAAAATTATTTTTTACAGCGGATAGCGATGCTGTGATTACAAAAGGATTAGTGAGCTTAATGGTGAAAGTTTTATCAGGTCATACTCCAAAACAAATAGCCGATGCAGATTTGTATTTTATAGAGCAAATTGGACTAAAGGAACACCTTTCTCCAACTCGCGCAAATGGATTGCTTTCCATGGTAAAACAAATGAAATTATATGCGATAGCACTCCAGGCTAGAAATTCTTAATACTCCACGAATGTGAGAGCGAACTAAAATGAGAGAAATAGGTCTTTCCTCCAACTAAAATGGTTGTGTTACACCTTAATAGTTGATGATATAATTTTCTTACCAAAAAATATTTCTGCTTTTTTATCAAATTCGCTAGCGTCATCTGTTGTGAAAAACTGAATATTTCCATTTTTAGCACATTTCTGTTCGACTTCAGGATGTCGGTTTAAATAATCTACCAAACTTTTTGCAACCAATTGACCCTGAGATATAATCGTCATGCCTTCAGGTACAAATTTCTCAATTATAGGAAGCAATAATGGATAGTGAGTACATGCTAAAAGTATTGCATCGATATCATTTGATTTTGATAACAATTCATATATGTCTTGTTGCACAAAAAAATGTGCTCCGTCACTTCGCAATTCATTGTTTTCTACAAGTGGGACCCAAAAAGGGCAAGCATGTTGAAAAACTTCAATGTCTGGAAAAAATTTGTTTATTTCTATAACATAAGATTGTGAAGCAACTGTCCCTTGAGTGGCAAGGATGCCTATCTTATTTTTTTTAGTGTACTGGTTAATAATTTCAGAGGTAGGACGGATGACACCAAGCACCTTTTTTCCTTCAGGTAGATCATTCTGTTGAATTGTTCTTAATGCTTTGGCTGAAGCTGTATTGCAAGCCAAAATAACTAAATTGCATCCTAAATCGAATAATTTGAAAACGCACTCTTTTGTAAATTCATAAACAGTTTCAAATGAGCGTGTACCATACGGTACGCGGGCGTTATCCCCCAAATAAATGTAATCATATTGGGGTAAGTGCTTTAAAATTTCTTTAAAGACTGTCAATCCTCCATATCCTGAATCGAAAATTCCGATCGGTCCAATGTGTTGATTTTCTATCATAAAGCAAATATAGCAAGAAGGTTGACCACCTTATTGCTATATTTATAAGATGTACCTTTACTTAAGCAAAGATGGTTTTTCTTTGTAAATTTTCCACATTAATTCTCCAAATAGTGTATTTGTCCAGGCGAACCAATGACGCGTAAATTTCTTTGGATCATCCTTATGGAATGATTCATGCATAAAACCCGTGTCCCCATGTGTTCGTTTCAATGTTTGTATACATTCACGAATTTCTTGATCATCATTTGAGGTAAAGGCACGCATGATGATAGACATTGGCCAAATCATATCTCTGCCAATATGGGGCCCACCAATACCTTCAGCAAATTTACCTTTGAAGAAGAAGGGATTGTTTGGGGAAAGAATGTAAGCTCTAGTTCTCTGGTAAACTTCGTCATTGATGTCAACAGCACCTAAATAAGGTAATGCAAGCAAACTCGGTACATTTGCATCGTCCATCATTAAATAACTGCCAAATCCATCAACCTCAAAGGCGTAAACTCTTCCAAAGTTTGGGTGATCAATTATTCCATATTTTTTTACTGCAGCATCCACCTCATTTGCTAATGTCTCCATTTTTTCTGCCAAAACTATGTTTTTCTTAACTTTCCTCAAGATTTCAGCGGACTGCCTTAAACTTGTTATCGCAAATAAATTGGATGGAATTAGAAAACCAAATATACTGCTATCGTCTGATGGGCGGAAACTAGAAACAATTAATCCAACTGGTTTTACAGGGTATCCATATCCATCTACTTGAAGTGTATCAGATCCTCTAGATGTTGTTCTCTCAAATTTATAAGGGCCTAAATTTTCTTTACGCTGTTGCTCAATAAAAGTTTGGAGGGTTTTTTCTTGCGCTTTGACCCAAATTTCATCAAAAGGAGTAGTATCTCCGGTTTCTTTCCAATATCGATAAGCTAAACGAATAGGATAACAAAGAGAGTCAATTTCCCATTTTCGTTCGTGCATCCCAGGCTTCATATTAGTATGGTCTGTAAACCATTCTCCTTTTTTGTTCGGATCACTGTAAAATGCATTGGCGTACGGATCAATATTAATACATTCAGATTGTTTATTAATTAAACCCAAAATTAGATTTTGAAGATCCTTCTCTTTTCTGATAAAGGGAATATAAGGCCATACTTGTGCACTACTGTCCCGAAGCCACATTGCATCTATATCACCAGTGATGACGTACGTGAGATGTCGACTACCTTTTGTTTGGTCATATATGGTTGTGTCTAAGGTGTTCGGTAAGCAATTACCAAACATCCAGCCCAGTTCTTTATCGGCAACATTTTTCTGAAACTCTTTAATTGTATCTTCTACCAATTTACTGGTAAAATGACGATCTTTTTCAGCAACCCGGACAATCGGGAAATTTGATTGATTGCTGGCAAATGAAAATTTGTTAGCAAGTATTCCTGCTCCTACTAGAGCTGAGTTTTGAATAAAGGTTCTACGCTTCATATCTTAATTTCAATGGTTATTAAACTTATTATTTCAAGCAATATACAAATTTGTGTTGGATATATTTTAATATAGACAAAACGATTTAGCATATTTTTAACTTCAAAATGATTCTAGCCAAAAATATAAATACATATAAATTAAGTTTTAGGAATAAAATTTGCTAGTATTGAGCAAACTCTTCGAAATCAAAAATATGAAACATGCCATACCATACGTTATAACCGGATTACTTTCTTTTGCGTGGTGCGGGAAAAACCAAGCTCAAGTTAGAAATCAACCTTATTCTTTTCAACATTATCAGAAATATAATGAGGAATTATATTCACCCAACACACGATATCATACTTCCTCAAAACCTTATTTATTTAAGGGAAGGATGTTGGAAAAAATGGACTCTGTACAGTCTCTAAATCCTATATCATCGGATAATTGGTTTATGAGAAAAGTTTTTAATGAACACTTAATTGAAGTTGAAAAAGAAGACCATACTTTTTATTTGGATGTTCTACCTGATTTCGTAATTGGTTCTGAGTTAATTAATGAAGATAAACGCACAACATGGTTAAATACTCGTGGAATTCAAGCGGGAGTTACCATTAAAGATAAATTTACGTTTTATGGTAACTTTTTTGAAAATCAAGCTGTTTTTCCAGAATATTTAGATAAATACATACAGAATAGTTTGGTTGTTCCCGGACAGGCTATGTCCAAAGATGAAATGGAACGCACAAAGGATTGGATGTATGCAACAGCTAATTTTACCTATGATTTTAGCGACTATTTTCAAGTTACCTTAGGCTATGATAAAAATCATATAGGAGACGGATATCGATCTGTCTTATTATCAGATTTTTCTTCCAATTATTCACATTTAAAGTTTACTGGTAAAATCGGAAATGTTCAATATACTTCTATTTGGGCCTATATGAACGATCCGAGGAATCCTCGTGTTGACTCACTGGATTCAGGTGGACGTTTTGGCGATGGTATTAAATGGGGAGCCTTTCAATATTTAGATTACAATGTTACGAATCGTTTATCTGTTGGATTTTTCCAATCCGTTATATGGTCGAACCGAAATCAAGCTGGATACCGGGGATTTGATTATAATTATTTGAATCCTGTTTTATTTTTAAGACCAGTAGAAAATAACAACATTTCATCCCCAGATAAAATGTTTTTAGGTTTAAACGCTAAATATAAAGTGTTAGATAATGCGACTTTATATGGCCAATTTCTTTTAGGTGAGTTTACTGCTAAAGAATTTTTTGCAAATAATGGATACGTACATAACAAATGGGGTGCGCAGTTAGGGGCTAAGGCCTTTAATATTTTCGGGATAAAGAATTTAAATATTTTAGGTGAATACAACATGGTACGACCATATACTTACCAACATTTTGTTTCCATATCTAATTACAGCAACAGAGGTGAGCCTTTAGCTCATCCTCGAGGAGCAAATTTCAGAGAATTGATTGGTTTTGCAAATTACTCCTGGAATCGATTTGATTTTTCATTACAAGGCGTCTATAGTAGATATGGCACTGATCCAGTTGATTTAATGGGTAATTCTGTGAATTATGGGGGCGATATCTTTCAATCTTATAATAGTTATCCTAATAGATACGGAAATAAAATTGGCCAAGGGGTTCAAAATGATTTGTATTACGCGGATTTAAAAGCTGCATATGTTTTAAATCCTAAATATAACCTTCGATTTGAAGTTGGATACACGCAGAGATATAATAAAACTGAGGGGATAGCGACTCAGAAATCTGGGGTAATTAACATTGGACTTAGATCTAGTTTCCGCAATTTTTATGGAGATTTTTAAGAATATCTTATCTTTAAAAAATATACATAGAAAATGAAACAGATATTAATTCTAAATGGTCCCAATTTAAACTTACTTGGAGTCCGTGAGAAAAGTATTTATGGAGATAGATCTTTTGATACTTATCTAGATAGTTTGAAAGAGAAATTTGACGATATAAATCTACATTACTTTCAAAGTAATTTAGAGGGGGCAATTATTGATAAATTACATGAAGTTGGATTTACTTTTGATGGTATAGTGCTAAATGCTGCAGGATATACACATACTTCAGTTGCAATTGCAGATGCAATTGCAGCCATTACGACACCTGTAGTAGAGGTTCATATTTCAAATGTTCATCAAAGAGAAAGCTTCAGACATCATTCATTTTTATCTAAGAACTGTAAAGGTGTTATTTTAGGATTTGGATTGGATAGTTATAGATTGGCTATAGAAAGTTTAACTAATAAAGAAAATTAAACCAGCGAGGTTGTATTCTGGTTATATACCCATATTTCCAGCCAATATAAAATTGGGATGGGAAGGGTTGAGTTAATGTTTAAAAAGAGACCCTCAAAAATATGATGTATTTTTGGGGGTCTCTTTTTAATGATATTCTATATTTTTTTACTCTATCTGAAGTCTATTTCTTATCGATAAATGGAGAATTAGAGAAATTACGGCCCCAGAACACATTACTATCAACATTGGCCATGGAGTACCATTGTGTAAAAGACTAACCAATCCAGAAGCTAATGCTCCAATTGCCATTTGAATGCAGCCTAATAAAGCAGAGGCACTTCCAGCTAAGTTCTTAATTGGGGATAAAGCGATAGCCGACGTATTGGGAAATATAAAGCCATATCCGAATAAAAAGAAAAAAATGAGACCTAAAATAACAGGCAAAGAGAGTGTTTGAGTTATTAAGGCCAGTACCATGCAGAGGCCAATAAAGGCTTGCCAAATGTTAGCAACCCTACTGATTTGAGCACTAGTCCATTTTTTTAGAAATCTTCTGTTGAGTTGAGTTGCAATAATCATGGCGGAAGCCACAAAAGCGAATGCCAATCCATATTCACTTTTGCTCAATCCAAAATATTGTTGCATCACAAAAGAAGAACCCGCTAAATAGGCATATGTTCCTGAAGAGGCAATTGAACCAATTAAACAATAGGCTATAAATGTCTTATTACTAAATACTTCCCAGAAATTACGGAGAATAGATTTTGGAGCCAGAGATAACTGTTTATTCCCTTGGTAGCTTTCGGGTAACTTAAAATTAGTACCCAGGAATATAAAAAATGCCATGATTGCTAAAGCTAAAAAAATAAAATGCCAGTCCAAGTGATTAAGCATAAATGCGCCAATGCTCGGAGCTAAAATGGGGGATATACCAATGACAAGCATTAATAAGCTAAATACCCTTGCAGACTCTCTGCTATCGTAATAATCTGTCACCATTGCTCTCGCTCCTACCATACCTCCACAACTTCCTAAGGCTTGTAGAAAGCGTAAAATAATCAAGTGATTAATATCCCTAGTAGAAATACAAAGTATCGATGCAACGAAATAAATTCCTAAACCAACTAGTAAAGGTCTTTTTCGCCCATATTTATCCAATAAAGGGCCATATATCAGTTGGCCAAAGGCAATGCCAATAAAAAAACTTGTTAAGGAAAGCTGTACTTTTTCAACTGAGGTGTTAAAGTCTAAAGCAATATTGTCAAAAGCAGGAAGGTAAAGATCAATAGAAAATGGACCAATTGCCGAGAGTAACCCTAATATTAATAAGGTTAGTTTTCTATTTGTTTTTAATACAGACATAAGTAGGAAGATAAAAAACGCCCTACTTATTAGTAGAGCGTTTGAATTATGATTTTTTGTTTTCCTTAGATTTTAGAAGGATTATAATGCCTAGAATTATAAATGGAATACTTAGAATTTGCCCCATATTTATAAACATTCCTTCTTCGAATGCAACTTGGTCTATTTTTACGTATTCAATTAAAAAGCGTGCTGAAAATAATAAAATCATGAAAATGCCAAAAAGTTTACCCGATTTAGGTTTTTTGCTCTTTTGATAAATACTCCAAAGAATTATAAAAATTAAAGCATACGCTATGGCTTCATATAATTGTGCTGGATGTCTAGGAATCTGGTCATAATGATTAAAAACCACCGCCCAAGGAAGATCAGAAGGATTTCCAATAATTTCCGAATTAAAAAAATTGCCTATACGAATAAAAGCTCCCGCAACGGGTACAACTAAAACCAAACGGTCAGCAAGCCAAGTAAAGTTTGTTTTTGTTTTTCTAGAAAATAGCCATGTCGCAACCAAAATTCCAATAGCTCCTCCATGACTAGCTAGCCCAGTGAATCCAGTTAATTGCCAGGAATCATTAACCTTTTGAAATGGGATGAAAATCTCTATAAAATGATCTTTGTAGTAAGCCCAATCGTAAAAAAAACAATGGCCTAATCGAGCACCAACCAATGTGCCTACAAAAATGTAAATTGTCAATTGGTCTAATAATTCTTGTGATTTACCTTCCTTAAGAAAAACTTTGAGCATTATAAGGTAGGATGCAAGAAATGCTAATAGCCAACAAATAGAATAATATCGAACACCGAAGCTACCTATATTAAAGATTTCAGGTTTAGGTCCCCAATTGATAAAACTTAAAATATCTACCATATGTTATAATAATGTAATGTAAAGATAAGCTTTCGGTTTTTATTTTTGCGAAAATTAAGGAAATACTTATTTTGCGAGTATTAATTTAATATTATGGCTAAAAAGACAATAAAAGATTCTTCCAATGAGTCAATAGTAACTGGGAACTCATTAGCATTTTTTGAAAAATATATTAATAACCCATCTCCAACGGGCTTCGAATGGGCTGGACAAAGACTTTGGTTGGACTATTTGAAACCCTATGTTGATGAAACCTACATTGATAACTATGGAACAGCTGTTGGGATTATAAATCCAAAAGCAACCTATAAAGTTGTTATTGAAGCTCATGCTGATGAAATTTCATGGTTTGTTAATTATATTTCGAATGAAGGGTTGATCTATGTAGTTCGTAATGGTGGATCTGACCACCAGATTGCTCCTTCAAAACGAGTTAACATTCATACTGATAAAGGGATTGTGAAGGCAGTTTTTGGTTGGCCTGCAATTCATACACGATCTGGAGAAAAAGAAGAGGCACCTACTTTAAAAAATATATTTCTAGACTGTGGATGTACCTCAAAGCAAGAGGTTGAAGAACTTGGTATTCACGTCGGCTGTGTAATTACTTATGAAGATGAATTTATGATTCTTAATAACCGGTATTATGTAGGGCGGGCATTAGATAATAGGGCCGGTGGTTTTATGATAGCCGAGGTTGCTCGGATTCTTAAGGAAAATAAAAAAAAGCTACCATTTGGATTGTATATCGTGAATTCAGTACAGGAAGAAATTGGATTAAAGGGTGCTGAAATGATAGCGAATCACATTAAACCTAACCTTGCTATTGTTACAGACGTTACTCATGATACAGGAACTCCAATGATAAACAAAATTACTCAAGGTGATTTAGCTTGTGGAAAAGGGCCTGTAGTTTCTTACGCACCGGCAGTCCAAATTAATCTGAACAAGCAGTTGGTTGAAGTTGCTCAAAAAAATAATATACCAATACAAAGACAAGCGTGTTCTAGGTATACAGGTACAGATACAGATGCATTTGCTTACTCAAATGCCGGAGTGCCATCTGCACTAATATCCTTGCCATTGCGTTATATGCATACCACGGTGGAGATGATACATAAGGAGGATGTCGATAATGTCATTCGGTTAATATATGAAATGATCCTATCTATACGAAAAGACCAAGATTTTAGAACATTTATTAAATAATCAACTTAAAAATGAATAATAAGATGAAAGCCCCGGAAGACCAGGAGATTAGTATTGAACTAACAGAAGATATTGCTGAAGGAGTATATTCTAATTTAGCAATTATAACACACTCTAATTCTGAATTTGTTGTTGATTTTATCAGACTTATGCCTGGAGTCCCCAAGGCAAAGGTCAAATCAAGAATTATTTTAACTCCTGAACATGCCAAACAATTATTGAAGGCTCTGCAAGATAATATAAACCGCTTTGAGGGCCAAAATGGAGAAATCAACTCAAGAGATGTTCCTTTTCCTTTAAATTTTGGTGGCGCTAAGGGTGAAGCCTAAAATTATTTTTACTATGTTATAGGAAATAAATGGTAAAATATGATCACCTTCATTTAACCAATCAATTCAATTATGGATATTAATGTAAGAAACCTAAGTAAGAAGGATTATAAGGATTTAAAGAATTCTATGACTGAAGCATATCAAGGATTAGGTGACGTATGGACTCGAGAAAATATTGTTGATTTGATCGATATTTTTCCAGAAGGGCAAATTGCGGTTGAGGTTGATGGAAAGGTTGTAGCTTGTTCACTATCTTTAATTTTAAACTCCCAAAAGTCAAATATATATGATAAGTACTATGCTATCATTGATGACGGTAAATTTGATAAGCATGATTTAGATGGCGATACATTATATGGTATTGAAGTTTTTGTTCATCCTGATTTTCGTGCATTAAGACTTGGTAGAAGATTATATGATGCGCGAAAGGAGCTATGTGAGCAAATGAATCTACAAAGAATTATTGCTGGTGGTCGTATCCCTAATTATCATAATTATGCCGATAATATGACACCTAGGACTTACATCGAAAAAGTAAAAAGGAAAGAAATATATGATCCTACCTTAACATTCCAATTATCTAATGATTTTCATGTTAAGAAGATTATTAAAAACTATCTTCCAGAAGATAAAGAATCTATGGAAGTTGCTACTTTGTTAGAATGGAATAATATCTATTATGAACCTGATGCTAGATCTAATTCGGCATCTAAACAAACAATTCGGTTAGGACTTGTTCAATGGCAAATGCGATTGTATAAAGGTTTGGAAGATTTTTATGACCAGGTGGAGTTTTTTGTAGATACAGTAAGTGATTATAGTGCTGATTTTGTCATGTTTCCTGAATTTTTTAATTCTCCCTTAATGAGCCCTTTTAATGAGCTACCTGAGCGCTTAGCTATGGAGAAGCTAGCTGAACACACTAAAGATATAATTGAAAAAATTCAACAGTTTGCGGTGTCATATAATGTGAATATTATTGCAGGTTCAATGCCACTCATGGAAAGAGGTAAATTGTATAATGTAAGCTATCTATGTCATCGAAATGGTAGTTTGGATTCATTTAAAAAAATTCACATTACACCTAACGAAATTAAATATTATGGATTAGCAGGAGGGAGCGAAGTAAGAGCATTCGATACCGATTGTGGAAAAGTTGGTCTTTTAATATGTTACGATGTAGAATTTCCGGAATTGAGTAGGATATTAGCAGACCAAGGTATGAAAATACTATTTGTGCCCTATATGACCGATACGCAAAATGGGTATATTCGCGTGCGATCGTGTGCTCAGGCGAGAGCAATCGAAAATGAATGTTACGTTGCAATTGCAGGCTCCGTTGGCAATCTCCCTAGAGTAAATAATATGGACATACAATATTCTCAATCGGCTGTGTTTACTCCTTCAGATTTTGCATTCCCAAATAATGCTATAAAAGCTGAGGCAACTCCTAATACGGAAATGGTACTGATTGCTGATGTCGATCTGTACGCATTACGAGATCTTCACGAGTATGGCACAGTAAGGACTTTAAGGGATAGAAGGAATGATTTATATGAAGTCAATTTATTGAAATAAATATCCTCGTCGATTATCATAAAGCAAAGAGACCCAAATCGGGTCTCTTTGCTTTATAATTCTCGTATCCAAATATTTCGGAATGATACTAAATCTCCATGATCTTGCAGTGTTATTGGACCTGGACCATGAGGAATCATTTTTGGTAAACCAATGTATTCTGTCGTGCCCTGAAGTTCGGTGTTATATTGTACAACCACTCCATTATGAATGATAGTTACAAGTCCTCTTTTAATTAAATGTCCGTCTTTATTAAAACGTGGAGCAGTATAAAGAATATCATATGTATGCCATTCTCCGGCCTTCTTTCTGGCCTCAACTAGTGGAGGATTTTGTTTATAAATACTGCCTGCCTGGCCATTGGTGTATGTCTTGTTGTTATTGTTGTCTAAAACTTGAACCTCATATAGCCCTTGTAAAAATAATCCGCTATTTCCTCTGCCTTGACCTTCTCCCTTTATTACCTCTGGACTTTTCCATTCGAGGTGCAATTGGAAATCTTCAAATTTCTTTTTGGTTACGATTCCACCTGCGCCGGGTTTAACAGTAAGCGTATTGTTTTCAATTGTCCAAGAAGGAGAGCTGATGCTGTCTTTCTCACTTGCCCACTGATCAAGGCTCTTTCCATCAAACAATACAATCGCATCGGAAGGTGCTGCATTTGAATAGGTTGTGACAACTTTAGGAACAGGTGTGTAGAATTCTGTATCTTGGGGTTGGAATTTGGTTTGAGCCGAAGCAATAGAAATACTGCCTACGAATGCTAATAAAATGTAATGTTTTGACATTGGTTTAAGTTTTATTTATGTTAATATAAGAATAATGATTATTTTTAAGTAAAAAATCATTAAAAATTTTATCAAAATGGCAATTATTACCCAGAAAATTTCATTAGAGAATGTTCGGTTTTATTCTCCAATAGGGTATTATGAGGAAGAGCAAATTTTAGGAAACGAATTTTATGTTACAACTACAGTTAGTTATCCATTTCAAAATCCTGACTCAGAGGATATCGTGAACACAATAAATTACGAGGAACTTTATCAAATACTGATGCAAATAATGAGTCCTAAAAGAAAGTTATTGGAGTCTGCGGCGGAGGATATACTTAACAAAATTATTGAAGAATATGATCATGTTCAGACAGTAGAAATATCTATCCGTAAAGTGAACCCCCCATTTGGAGGCGATGTCGCAAATTCAGTTGTTTCCTTATTGTATTCCAAGGATAACAATTGAGATTGTCTTAGTGAGCGAAAGAAATAGTTTAGTGTCATTTTGTCTTGAATTAATCTAAAATAGTGTCATTTTGTCTAGTTTGTGGTGCGTAAAACGCAATGGTATATTCATTGTAATGAATCTTATAAAAATTAAAAACTTTTTAAACTTATAAGGAGAAAATTAAAATGGCTTTATTAAAATTACCAGGTAAATCATACAATATGGATGCGGTAAATCCATATGTAAATAGTGTGTTTGACAATTTGTTCAATGATTCTTTTATTTCTGATCGTCTGGTTACCCGTGTTCCGGCAGTGAATATAACCGAATCCGCCGAAGGTTTCAAAATTGAATTAGCTGCTCCGGGATTGCAGAAATCTGATTTTAAGATAAACGTTGATAAAAATGTTTTAAGCATTGCTGTTGAGAAACAAGAGGAGAAATCCCAAGAAGGGAAGTTCTATAGTAAAAAAGAGTTCAATTATAGTTCATTTTCAAGATCGTTTACCTTACCTGAGGTGGTAGATTATGGCAATATTGATGCAACTTACCAAGACGGAGTGCTCGCTATTTCGATTGCTAAAAAGGAAGAAGCAATAGTTGCTAAAAGGTTAATTGAAGTAAAATAAAAACATTAGTTTTGGTTGATTACAAAAATAGGGTAGCGGTTCTGCTACCCTATTTTTTTTGGAATATCATATAGTTATCAACCTAAACTAATCAAACTCTCTTCTAATATTTTTATTTTAGTTAGCGCGTCTGTTTTTTTATTTTGTTCATTTTGAATGATTTCCGGTTTAGCATTTTGTATGAAACGCTCATTCATAAGTTTTTTGTCGACAGCCAGTAGGAAGCCTTTTAAGTATATGATGTCTTTATTGATGCGTTCCTTTTCTGCATCAACATCAATGTTTTTTTCTAATGTGACAAAACATTCTACCCTTCCTGCTAAAAAAGTTAAAGCGCCAGAAACTTTATCATTCACAAATTTAAGATCTTCTATGTTTGCTAGTTTTTCGATGCTTTTCTGATATTTTCTGAAATCAATTGAAGTTGAATTAATTGCTAACGGTAAGGGAACGCGCGGTGAAATTCCTTTCGAATTACGTATATTCCGAACCTCCGAAATGATTTGTTGTACTGTTGCAAATTCTTTAATAAGCTTTTCGTCGAATTCCTTGGCTTGAGGAAAGGGTGCAATAATTATGCAGTCATTTTCTTGGCGGACACCAAATAGTTCATCATGCCATAACTCTTCAGTTAAAAAAGGCATGAAAGGATGTGCTAAAGTTAAAACCCTTTGAAATAACTCTTTTACTTTTTCTAAAGTTTCGCTTTCAATAGGGGATTGGTACGCTGGTTTTACAAGTTCTAAATACCATGCACAATAATCGTCCCATATTAACTTATAAATTGTCATTAGTGCATCTGAAAGACGGTAATGAGCGAAATGTTCTTCAATTTCAGAAACTGCTTGATTGAATCTATTTTCAAACCAATCTGCTGCTGTCTTTTGTTCATTGGAAGATACTGCATCGATTATTTCCCAACCTTTTACTAATCTAAACGCATTCCAAATTTTATTAGCAAAATTTCTACCCTGTTCACAGTAAGAGACATCAAACATAAGGTCATTTCCGGCAGGAGAGGACAATAACATTCCTACTCGAACCCCGTCAGTACCATATTTCTCCATCAATTCAATAGGATCGGGCGAATTTCCAAGTGATTTGGACATTTTTCGACCTAATTTATCCCGAACTATTCCTGTCAAATAAACGTTTCTAAAGGGAGGGGCCTGTGTATAATCATGTCCCATGATAATCATCCGAGCAATCCAAAAAAATAAAATTTCAGGTGCTGTTACCAGATCGTTAGTTGGATAATAGTATTTGAATTCGGGATTTTCAGGTTCTGTTACCCCGTTAAATACAGAAAGTGGCCATAGCCCAGATGAGAACCAAGTATCTAACACATCATCTTCTTGACGAAGGTTTTGATTTGGTTTTCCTTGTCTTTCCAATTCTAATGCTGCTTCTTCTTCAGTTTTTGCAACTACCCAGTCATTATTTTGATTGTACCAAGCTGGGATACGATGTCCCCACCATAATTGGCGAGATATACACCAATCTTTAACGTTTTCCATCCAATGCTTATAGGATGCAAAAAATTTATCGGGGATTAACTTTATAGTTCCATCTTCAACATATGTTAATGCGGGTTTTGCTAACTTATCCATCTTTAAGAACCATTGCATAGAAAGTTTAGGCTCTATAGCTGCATCTGTACGTTCTGAAAAACCGATCTGTGATTTATAATCTTCTATTTTCTCAATATGCTTAGATTCCTCTAAAAGTTTTGCGATTTTTTTTCGCGCAATAAATCGGTCTTCTCCAACTAAAATTATAGCTTTTTCATTTAAGGTACCGTCATCATTCAAAATGTCTATGATTTCAAGATTGTGCTTTTGACCAAGCTCATAGTCATTTAAATCGTGAGCAGGAGTTACTTTCAAGCATCCAGTTCCAAACTCCGTTTCTACATATTCATCTTGAATAATAGGGATTTCACGGTTGATTAAAGGTATCAAAACTTTCTTGCCTAGAAGGTTCGTGTAACGCTCATCTGATGGATTTACGCATATGGCTGAATCGGCCATAATTGTTTCTGGACGAGTTGTTGCAACTACGATATGCTCATCACTGTCCTTAATTTGATAACGTATATAATATAATTTTTGGTTAACTTCTTTACGAATTACTTCCTCATCAGAAAGTGCCGTTTTTCCTTGTGGGTCCCAGTTTACCATTCGTATACCACGATATATATAACCTTCTTTATGATACTTAATGAAGGTATCGATAACCGCCTCCGATAGATCAGGATCCATTGTGAATTTTGTTCTTTCCCAATCACAGGAAGCGCCTAGTTTCTCTAATTGCTTAAGAATAATACCACCATATTTTTCTTTCCATTCCCAAGCATATTTGAGAAATTCTTCGCGACTTATCGTTTTTTTGTCAATTCCCTTTTCTTTAAGCATAGCAACGACCTTAGCCTCAGTGGCAATAGAAGCATGATCAGTTCCAGGTACCCAACATGCATTTTTTCCTTGCATTCTGGCTCTGCGGATCAAAACATCTTGAATCGTATTATTTAACATGTGGCCCATATGTAATACTCCTGTTACATTTGGCGGGGGCATGACAATTGTATAAGGCTCACGTTCATCTGGAGTGGAACGGAAAAAACCATTTTTCATCCAGTACGAATACCATTTATTTTCAACCTCTTTTGGATTATATGTTTTTGCTATGCTCATTGTATTCTCAATTCTAAAAGGAGTACAAAAATAAGGATTTAAGCGGTTATTTCCCATTGCTAAACCACAATTATATCTCAAGAATTAAATGTTTAGAAAATTATCATTATTAAAGTGTTTTCCATTGTTAAATTAATGTAAATTTGATGTTAAAATAATCTCAAGACATGCAGAATTCTATTTCTGATTTGAAAGTATTTGTTTACTATTTTGGTTTCTGGCTACTCATTTGCTTTTTGGATCGGTTAATTTTTATAATTAGTTTTTTTGATAAAATTGATTGGACTAATTTAATGGATGTACTCTTGATTTATTATCATGGATTTGCCCTTGATTTATCGGTTGTATCCTATATAAGTACAATACCATTTTTATTTTATTTTCTATCAAAAATTTCCTCCAAAATAAATTTTCAAAAAGCAATATTCAACGTATACACCTTGATTATGTTGATGTTATTTTTTACAACTACATTCATCAATGTGAATATTTATAGAGAATGGGGGGATAAAATCTCTAAAAGGGCAATAGACTCGATTTTTGAAGATGCGATGGGAGCCTTTTCCTCTGCCGGATCCAGCCCTATCTTTATACCTGTATTGGGCTTGATTCTTACAACAGTTATTGGCTATTTGTTATTTTTGAAATTGTTTAAAAGTCTAAAATTTCAATCATCTCATTCACTTTGGAGATCTATAATTATTTTCTGTTTGGGTGCTGTATTGCTATTTACTTTTATCCGTGGGGGATATGGTAGAGCCCCATTAAATCCAAGTAGGGCTTATTTTTCTCAAAATTCATTTTATAATCATGCTGCGGTGAATACACAATGGGCACTCTTGAGAGAGTATTTTACTCGAAACCAACGCATGCGTTCTCCTTATACTTATTTTCAAGATTCACTTAGAACTAAAGAAATTTTAAAACCAATTTTTTTAAATAATCCAGATTCGAGTAGGAAAGTACTAAAAACAGATAGGCCCAATGTTGTCTTGATTATTTTAGAGAGTTATGTCGGCGATTTAATAGAGGCTATGGGAGGTAAAAGTGGGATAACACCTCACATTGATGAATTAATAAAACAAGGAGTATTTTTTGATCACATTTATGCAGCCTCAGATCGATCAGACAAAGGAATTATAGGTATTTTTTCGGGATTCCCTGCCCAAGGCCCAGAGAGCATTATAAAATACATAGACAAACATGAAAATTTGTCCGCGATAAGTCAGGAGCTAGGGGAGAGCGGATTTCATAGTTCGTTTTATCACGGAGGCCAAAGTGAATTTTATAATATGAAATCATTTATGTTCACCCATGGAATAGATCGTATTGTGGATAATTCAAATTTTAGCCCAATCTCACCAAGAACCTCCTGGGGGGTTTATGATCATATAGTTTTTGACAGGATGTTGAAAGATCTAAGGACTGAAAAAGAACCTTTTTTCAGTAGCATTTTTACCCTTGTAAATCATGAACCCTTTGAATTAAAAGGAGATTATAAGTTTGGTAAAGATAATAATGTAAATAAATTTAAAAGTACTGCTTATTATACTGATGAATCTGTTTTCAATTTTATAGAAAAAGCGAAGCAGGAAAATTGGTATAGCAATACATTATTCATATTAGTTGCAGATCATGGTCATCGATTGCCTGCCGAGAAATGGGAAATTTCCAATGCAAAGCGTTTCCACATTCCTTTATTATTCTTTGGTGAAGTTATTAAGGAAGAATATAAGGGCTTGAGAATTGGTAAAATTGGAAATCAAACCGATTTGGCTACTACTTTGTTAAAGCAGCTAAATATACCCACAAAACGATATCCATGGAGTCGTGATTTGCTTAATCCAACAACATCTTCTTCCGCATTTTATAATTCGAAAGATGGGTTTGGTATTGTGACTCCGGACCAAGTTCTTTCTTATGATCGAATTGGGAATTCGATCAATTATTTGAAAGATGGTAACTATCCGAAAATTAAAAATGATAGTTTACTTAATCTATCGAAAGCCTATTATGAAAAAGTATATGAAGCTTTTATGAAGTACTAAAAAAGTAAAAAATGAAATTTAAAGGTTGGTTTGCTTCAATAACAACATTAGCACTACGATTCTCTATTCTCTTACTTATCTATACTTTGCTGCGGATAGGGTTTTATTGCTTTAACTATAATCAGTTTCCTCAAGTTTCTACGGGTGATCTTATTGTGATGCTCAAAGGCGGGATTATCTTTGATATCGCAGCGCTGTTATATTTAAATATACTCTACATTCTTGTAGTGTCCATTCCAAGCCCAATTATGGATAATCATCATTATCGGAAATTTGCAAAATGGCTTTTTGTATTTTGCAATGGTGTGGGAATAGCTTTAAATTTAATTGATTTTGCTTATTATCCGTTTACCTTAAAGAGGACAACAGGCACAGTGTTCAGCCAGTTCGCTAATGAAGAAAACTTGTTTAAATTATTTTTTGATTTTTTAATTGATTATTGGTTTTTACTTCTATTTTTTATTGCCATAATTTGGTTTCTAGCCAGAAGCTATTCTTGGATTAAAATAGAATCAATAAAGAAAAAAACCTGGAGATTTTACGGTGTTCAATTTATCTTAGTTTTATTTATAGCGTTTTTATTTATTGGTGGAGTGCGTGGGGGATGGGCCCATAGCACCAGACCAATTACGTTAAGTAATGCAGGAGACTATGTCAAATCGCCTGAAGAAATGAATATTGTTCTGAACACACCATTTTCGATTCTTAAAACACTAAAGGCCGTAAGTCTAAAGGAAGAACATTATTTTTCAGAGGCTGAATTAAAATCTATTTATCCAACTATTCATCAGCCAAAAGATACAGGGGAATTTAAGAATCTCAATGTTGTAATTTTAATATTGGAAAGTTTTGGAAAGGAACATATTGGTTTTTATAATAAACACTTGAATCAAGGAAGTTATGTAGGCTATACTCCTTTTTTGGATTCATTAATTGCCGAATCTTACACGTTCAGTCGATCGTTTGCAAATGGTAGAAAGTCTATAGATGCCTTACCATCAATAATCACCGGAATTCCATCAATAGGCGAACCCTTTGTGTTATCAATATACTCTGGAAATAAAACAACAAGTTTAGCCAAACTTCTTGGGGAACAGGGGTATGAAACATCTTTTTTTCATGGAGCACCGAATGGAAGCATGGGGTTTTCTGCTTATTTAAAGCTAGCAGGGGTCAAGCACTATTACGGAAAAAATGAATATAATAACGATAAGGATTTTGATGGAATTTGGGGCATATGGGATGAACCATTTATGCAATATATGGCTCAAGAAATTGGAAAATTTAAGGAGCCGTTTTTTACCAGTTTTTTTTCTCTATCGTCTCATCATCCCTTTAAGGTTCCTGAAAAATATAAAGGTAAGTTTCCCAAAGGAACTCTTCCGCTCCATGAGCCACTTGGATACTCGGATTATGCGCTGAAGAGATTTTTTGATACTGCTTCTAAAAGTAGTTGGTTTAAGAACACCCTTTTCGTTATCTGTGCCGATCATGCTAGCATGAGCGAGTTTCCTGAATACAATACAATGGCAAATTCTTTTGCAATTCCTATCGTTTTTTATTATCCAGCAGGAAAATTAAGAGGTCAATCTGACAAACTGGTGCAACAAATTGATATAATGCCCACCGTATTGAATTATTTAAATTATAAAAAACCTTATTTTTCATTTGGAAGTGACGCCCTCGACAGCACTAATAAGGATAATTTTTTAGTTAATAATATTGGGAGCACTTATAACTTTTATAAAGATGACTATTTTATGAGCTATGATAACAAACAAGTAAAATCAATATACAATTTAAGAAAGGACCCTTTATTGCTAAATGATATTTCGAAGAATGAAATCCAAGTTAAAGATTCACTTCTTAGATATTTGAAAGCATTTATCCAACAATATAATAACAGGATGATTCAAAATCGATTGGTCGAATAATTTTAATCCCAAATTTCTTTCGTAAAATTATACCGAAGGGTAAATGATTGTTGGTTATCTAGGTGGCCTTTAGATAAATGAAAGGAAGCTGTGAATTTTCCTTCTAACCGTTCTGATTTAAAAGGTATCCATCCTAGATCGATTCGGTTGTATCTGGAACGATGATAAAAAGAATCACCCTTGGGAAGGTTTAATGGTTTACCTAGATATAACGTATTATCTAGAAAGAACCTTTTATACCCCAGGTAAATATTAGCTATAAACCCAGGAGATATTTGCATATCATAAACATTTCGTACTCTGTCAAAACCAACTGCCACCCCCGCTTGTAGACTCAGACTGTCTAGAACAGTTTCGTTGCTCAGATCCAAACCCAGGTCAACCATAACCACAGCATTATCCTGTATATGTTCATCCAAACTATCGTTGCTTGTTAACGCATTATGATATAATAAACCGTTGTTTTTTATATAAAAATTTCCAGATTTATATTTGCCTGAAATCCCAGTAACAAATTGTTCTCTATTATTATGGCTTTGTTTACTGATCCAATCAATATAAACAATCTGATTAAAGTTGGCGCCATTGTATTCAAAATACATACCCTCCATGTTGGGACGATCGTACATTAATGTGTCGTTTAAAATAATTTTTGGAATATGTTTAAGTCGCAAGTGTCTTGGGATGAATCCTATTGCAAAATCGATAGTTTTGTTTTTGAAATTATAATAGGCTATTGGATTTATTTTTGTTTTATTTTCAGTATTTATTCCGAATCCTTGATTGATATGAATTCCTCCATAGATTCGATGCTTTTTTTCAATTTCAAAATAGAAATTAGGAGAAATGGTTGTACCAAAAAATGTCTTTTGTATAGTATAGGGAGCAGTATATTCACGGTTGTCTGCATATCCAAAAAAATCTACTCCTAATCCTAATTTTTGTGCTTTTACTGAACTCGAACAAAAAAATGTGAAGCAAAGTAAGAATAATGAGAAATAATAAGATCTACCTGGTTGCATTTGAAATTTAAAATATCATGAATAGTCAAATGTAATCAAAAAAATAAAAGGTCACCTGTTTTACTGGATGACCTTTTATAAATATTTATTTTGTAGAGTTTATACTTCTAATAATAACCTAGCTGGATCCTCTAACAATTGTTTAACTCGTACTAAGAAACTTACCGATTCACGACCATCAATAATACGATGATCGTATGAAAGAGCGATGTACATCATTGGACGTATTACGACCTGACCATTCTCAGCAATCGGGCGTTGAATAATGTTATGCATTCCTAAGATAGCTGATTGAGGGGAGTTGATGATTGGGGTTGACATCATTGAGCCAAAAACTCCTCCATTTGTAATGGTAAATGTTCCTCCTGTCATTTCTTCAATTGTCAACTTATTATCACGTGCTTTTCCAGCTAATTCAGCGATTGCTTTTTCAATTTGGTGTAGCGCCATACTATCGGCATTTCTAATAATTGGTACGACCAAACCTTTAGGTGCAGAAACTGCGATTGAAACGTCTGCAAAATCAGAATAAACGATCTCATTTTCTTCGATACGCGCATTTACGGAAGGCCATTCTTTTAAAGCTGTTGTGACTGCTTTAGTGAAGAAAGACATAAATCCTAGCCCGATTCCATGTTTCTCTTTAAATGAATCTTTATATTTGGATCTTAAATCCATGATCGGTTGCATGTTAACTTCATTGAAAGTCGTCAGCATAGCCGTTTCGCTCTTAACTGCAACTAAACGTTTTGCAATTGTTTTACGCAAAGAGCTCATCTTTTCGCGGCGTTCATTGCGAGCTCCCACAGCAGCAGGAGTTGCGATTTGCGGTTGAGACGGGGTTGCTGCAGATGGAGCAGCTTTAGGTGGAACAACTTGAGCTTTTTCAGCATCTTCTTTGGTAATTCTACCGTCTTTACCAGTTCCTTTAATATTTGATGAATCAATACCTTTTTCTCTCAAGATTTTTGAAGCAGCCGGCGAAGCAGTCCCCGCAGCATAATTTTCCGGTTTTTCTCCATCAGCTTCAGACTTTGAGGGTTCAGGAGTAGTAGGAGCGTTTTCTTTTTTCTCTGAAGTGGCAGCCGGAGCATCACCATCCTCAATTGTGCAAACTACTGCGCCAATTTCCAATGTGTCACCTTCTTGAGCAACAATTCGCAATATACCAGCTTTTTCTGCCGGTAATTCAAAAGTTGCTTTATCTGATTCTAGTTCGGCAATATTTTCGTCCATCTCAACGAAATCACCATCTTGTTTTAGCCATTGGGCCAAGGTTACTTCGGTTATTGACTCCCCAACCGAAGGGACTTTGATATCTAAGCTCATATATTTTTCTTTTAAACCATCTTTGGATTTATATTAAAATACAACGTATGGTTAAACAAATTGTTTATTCAAATGATTTATTAACTATTGACTCCTGTTGTGCAATGTGTTTTTTCATATAACCTGTTGCTGGGCTTCCGCTTTCTGATCTCGAGTAACACTCGGTAAATTCAATATCAGATTTTCTGAATTTACGACAAAAATATGGCCAAGCACCCATGTTCTCATTTTCTTCTTGTACCCAGATAAATTCTTTCGCTTTTTTATATTTTTTATGGAGAGCTTTTATCTGTTCAATCGGTGCAGGGTATAATTGTTCAATTCTCACAATAGCAACATCTGTACGTTTATCAGATTGCTGTTTTTCAAGTAAATCATAATAAATTTTACCAGAGCAAAACAACACACGTTTTACCGAAGCTTCTTTTGCATAGTCGTCATCTAATACTTCCTTAAAGTTAACTTTTGTGAAATCATCAAGTTTTGAAACAACTTTTGGATGACGCAATAAACTCTTTGGTGTAAAAACTATTAACGGTTTACGAAAGTCACGCGTTAATTGACGTCGAAGTAAGTGGAAGTAATTAGCTGGTGTTGTACAGTTGGCGATAATCATATTATCATTTGCGGAAAGTTCTAAGAAGCGTTCGATACGACCTGAGGAATGTTCTGGACCTTGACCTTCCATACCATGAGGCAACAGCATCACCAACCCATTTGAGCGTTTCCATTTTGTTTCAGCACTTGATAAATATTGGTCAACAATAATTTGAGCACCATTGTAAAAGTCTCCAAATTGAGCTTCCCAAACAGTCAATGCTTGTGGATTTGCAGAGGCATAACCATATTCAAATCCCAAAACACCGTATTCTGAAAGTAGAGAATTATAAATATTGAAACGTTCACCTCCATTTACGTTTGCAAGGGGAACATATTTTTCTTCAGAATCTTCTAAGGTTAATACAGCGTGACGATGTGAAAATGTACCGCGCTGAACATCTTGGCCTGAAATACGAACTCGTTTCCCTTCATCCAATAATGTAGCATATGCCATCAACTCTCCCATTGCCCAGTCGTAGTTGTCGTCCTTAACCATGTTAGAACGATCTTCGAATAATTTAGATATTTTTCTAAAAAACTTTTTGTCTTTAGGCAAGCTGGTGATTTCACCTGCTAATTTCAAGAATTTTGCGGAAGTAACTTTTGTGGTTGCTTCGGCCTGATTTTCATTTCGTTTAGCAGCATGTAAGCCTTTCCAAGCTCCACCGAACATTGGAATTTCCTCTTCTAGATTAACTACTTTTTTTGCAAGATTCAGTTGTTCCTGTAGATATTCTTTAAATTCTTTTTCAGTCGTCTTTATGTATTCAGTATCAGCTGTTTTTTCTTCAATTAATTTTTTTGCATAAACATCTTTTGGATTTGGATGCTTTTCAATTGCTTTATATAACAAAGGTTGAGTAAACTTTGGTTCATCCGCTTCATTATGTCCATATCTGCGGTAACATAATAAGTCAATGAAAACATCAGTTTTATATTTTTGACGATACTCAACAGCCAGATTTATTGCATGAACAACTGCCTCAGCATCATCACCATTTACATGGAAAACTGGTGATGAGGTAATTTTTGCTACATCAGTACAATAGGTGCCCGAACGTGCATCTTTGTAGTTGGTCGTGAATCCTACCTGGTTATTAATTACGATATGAATAGTCCCTCCAGTGCGATAGCCCTCTAATTTTGACATTTGGGTTACTTCATAGACCACACCTTGACCCGCGATTGCAGCATCCCCGTGAATTAATATAGGAGCAATTTTAGAGGAATCACCATCATATTTTATATCAATCTTTGAGCGCGTAATTCCTTCCACAATAGGGGCGACAGTCTCTAGATGTGAAGGATTAGGCGCTAGTGATAAATGAATATGTTTTCCATTATCTGTTGTTATGTCTGATGAATAACCTAAATGATATTTTACATCACCACCAAATTGCAATTCAGGATCTTCCTCGGCATACATTTTTCCCTCAAATTCAGAGAAAATTGTTTTATATGGTTTCCCCATAATATTGGCCAAGACATTTAAACGACCTCTATGAGCCATTCCAATCATAAATTCTTGAATTCCTAAACTTGATCCTTTTTCAATAACCGAATCTAAAGCAGGAATTAAGCTCTCAGCACCTTCCAAAGAGAATCGTTTTTGTCCAAGGAATTTTGTTCCTAAAAAACTTTCAAAAACAACTGCTCGATTTAATTTTTTAAAAATTCGCTTTTTTTGTTCAGGATTGTAGGTTGGCTGGTTTCTGTCCGCTTCCATATGGTCTTGCAACCATTTTATTTTTTCAGGATTACGAATATATTTAAATTCAACTCCAATAGAGCGACAATAAGTTTCTTCAATTAGTTGACGGATTTCACTTAATTTGGCTGGACCTAAACCAATTTCAACACCTGCATTGAAAACTGTATTCATGTCAGATTCAGATAATCCGAAGGTCTCAAGTTCTTTCCCTGGATAGTATTTCCTACGTTCACGAACTGGATTTGTTTGCGTAAATAGGTGTCCACGATCTCTATATCCATGGATCATGTTTAATACATTTATTTCTTTCAAGGCATGTTCTGAAACATTTTCAACGTCTACTGGTACTCCCTCAGAGGTCTGTCCAAATTCGAATCCTTCAAAAAACTTTTGCCATCCAAAGTCTACAGCGTTTGGATCCGCTTTGTATGCTTGATATAAACCGTCGATATAACTCGAATCAGCATTACTCAAATATGTCAATTTGTCCATGTGGATTGGGTGATAAAATTTTGCCAAATTTATAAATAATAAACTTACTTTTCCTCATAATACATGTATTAAATACGATGATTTAAGATGTTTTTTTAACAAATGCAAGATAAGAAATAAATTATAGTCAGTTTTTAATAAGATGGAATTATTTAGGAATTGGTCCTTTGTAAATTGATCTTGTTATTTTTTGAAGAGAGGTGTCTTTTTCATAAGTTCTTGCCAATTTGGCCATGAATTTTCTTTTTTACTAGTTCCCTTCCCTGCAATGTGAGACCAGAAACCATATGTGCTCGCTGGAGCAAAGTCTAAAAGATATTCCTCGAAAAATGAAGCTCCGACTAACCAATTAGTACTTACTTCTTGCATAAAGTATTGGGATACCATTTTCCTTTCTGCATAAGTTAGATTTCCTTTTACTTTTAGGTTCAAAATTGCATCATCAATGGCTTTTTCGCCTGTACTTCCTTTTTTCCATTTTTCTAGTTTTTCCTCATTAAGATTCAGGATACAGGTATCTTCAGGTTCTTTGCCGTTTAGTTTAAAAAAAATATTTGGATATTTTTTTAACATAAACCTGAAGTAATCCCTCCAGAGGAGCATGCTTAATAATCTTTCATATCTCTTTTTATTCTGAGAAAGCCCTGATTGCTGCATTTGATGATAAACAAAAATTGGAGACAGTGCTCCTGCTGCAATATAGGGTGAAATTATTGTGTAATTTTCCTTCCCAACATAATCAGGATTTAATAAAGCTTTTAATTTGATTAATCCTTCGGATTCGCCTCCCAATAATAGATCTGTTGACTGATTTTGCATTTCTTGGTTAGCAAATCCTAGATCAATTAAATTTGGTAAGGAGGTATTTTCCAAATGCGAAGGAGAGTTTATTTGTGTTGGTCTTTCTAATGCATCCCTTACTGAACTTTCTCGTTCAATCTTCTTTCTGAAAACATTATACATGTCTGGAATATCTTTGATGGGGAATGGAAGATCTTCTTTATGATATAATGTATGGCCTATAAAATGTTTTAAATTAATTTTGTATTCCCAAAGGGCCGCTTCAACCTGCTCAGAAATTCGAGTTTCTCTAGAGGCCACCTCACGGTGATGATATACTTCATCTACCGCATATTTAATACACAAAGCGGGGAGAATTTCCTCGGGATACCCCACAAATGTCATTAAATCACTATTAAGGCCCTGTAAATTATTTTTTAGTTCCTGAACTGATTCGAGAATAAACTGCGCTCGATTTATACCCGTATTCTTCTGGTCAAATTTATTTTGTTGGAAATATCTGGGATCGAAACAATAAACGGGTATAATAAAATCTGATTTAGTAATTGCCTCTACTAATATTTCATTATCATGCAATCGTAAATCATTACGAAACCAAATAAGAACTACTTTTTTACTCATGTTTTTTTATCCCTCGATATTGCGACAGGAACAAATATAACCTATTAAAGATGGTTCACAAGGCTTAGGGGGTTAATTTTTACATGTTCAAGACATAATGTTTTTTTTTACTATCGATTATTTATGTAATATTTTAAATTAACAGAAACATTCTATGTGAATCCAATGTTAAGATTGCATGATAGAAACGTTTACTAAGAAATTATAGTGATGGAAGTGTTGTTGTCCGGCCTCAATTCATATTTAGGGAAAAGAGCTGTTTGTAACTTAAATAAAGAGGATTTTAATGTACATGGTATTGTCAGAGATTTGGAATTTTTTAAGTCTAGAATTAACGAACAACCCACCTCAAGTATTGATAAAATTGATTTATTAAGGAAAGGTAAAGAATTTGATCATTTTGAAATTAAACCGGGGATAGATTTAGCTATATATATATCCTTAGTGCCGACTTTAGGAGAACTAATTAATCTAAATTTAGAGATTATAACTTTAGAGAATTTTATCATTCTTGCAAAACGGAACGGTTGTAATCGTATTGTCTATATTGCTCGGGTCCTGGATAAACCATATGTTCATCACATTCAAATAATTCTGGAAAATTCAGGTTTGGCGTATACATTGGTATTAAAAAATATGGCGATTGGAAAAGGCAGCGTTTTGGACAAGTATATGCATCAATTAATCAACGGAAAATTCTTAGCTTATAATAATAGATTCGCAAAAATCAAATTTAATCCAATTTCAGCTCTTGATTTATTGCGGTGGATTTACAATGTAGACTGGGATAATAATTTTAAAAATTGTCTCATTGAAATAGGCGGGCCAAAAACGATTACAATCCAAGAGATTTACAGAATGTATAAAAAAATATTGTATCCTGAGGCCTCTGTAAAAAGTTTTAAAATTCCAGGATTTATCATGCGTCTGTTTTTTGCGAGAATATATCATATTCAAAAAGAGGATCATTTTGAATTTATTAGATTATTGAAAAAGGAGTATCCAATTGACAATTCTACATGGAAAAAAAATATGTTATTTTCTTTTACTCCGCTAGAACAAACTATACGTCTTGATCAGTAGGATTAACTTTATTTATTGATGGGTTTAGATTACATTTGTATTCACTTCGCTAATTACTATGGGATACAAAAGTTTGCAAGAATGTGTGGTCGATCTAGAAAGAAACGGACATCTAATACGGATTAAAGAGGAGGTAGACCCTTATTTGGAAATGGCATCAATTCATATGCGTGTATATGATGTTCAAGGTCCAGCCTTGCTTTTTGAAAATATCAGAGGATCTAAATTTCCGGCTGTCTCTAATCTTTTTGGTACATTAGATCGCTCCAAGTTTATGTTTCGGGATACATTGGATCATGTGAAGAATTTGGTCGATGTGAAAATGAATCCAATGGCCGTTCTTAAAAAACCTTTTCACTATGCAGGCTCATCCATGGTGGCATTAGGTGCTTTACCATGGAGGAAAAAAATGGGTGCTCCAATCCTTTATGGTCAAACAAAGATTAGTGAATTACCGCAGATAGTAAATTGGCCGATGGATGGAGGTCCATTTGTAACCATGCCTCAGGTGTATACCGAAGACATTGCCAAACCTGGAATTTTAAATGCCAACTTAGGTATGTATCGAATACAGCTTGGAGGTAATGAATATAATCAAAATGAAGAAATCGGGCTACATTATCAATTACATAGAGGAATAGGGATTCACCAAGCTAAAGCCAATCAGTTAGGTAAACCATTAAAAGTTAGTGTTTTTGTCGGAGGACCTCCTTCTCATCCGCTCTCGGCCGTAATGCCGCTCCCTGAGGGACTATCGGAGATGTTGTTTGCTGGTGCACTTGGAAATAGAAGGTTTCGTTATTTTTACGATCAGGACGGGTTTTGTATTTCTGCCGATGCAGATTTTGTGATTACCGGAACGGTTTATCCAAATCAGAACAAACCAGAGGGTCCCTTTGGAGATCATATTGGTTATTATTCTTTGGTTCATCCTTTTCCTGTGATGAAAGTACACAAGGTATACCATCGCAAAAACCCTATATGGTCATTTACTGTTGTAGGCAGACCACCCCAAGAAGACACTAGTTTTGGTGCATTGATCCATGAAATTACAGGAAATGCAATTCCGCAACAAATTGGTGGATTGCATGCAGTGCATGCTGTTGATGCTGCAGGCGTTCACCCGTTATTATTCGCTATCGGTAGTGAACGATATACTCCTTACCAAACCGTTGATCGACCTCAGGAACTTTTAACCATTGCAAATCAAATACTTGGAACAAACCAACTTAGTTTAGCCAAATTTCTTTTTATTTCTGCTTATCAGGATAATCCAAAATTAGATATTCATAATGTTAAGGATTTCTTTACCCATATATTTGAGCGGGTGGATTTAAGTAGAGATTTACATTTCTTGACTAATACAACTATCGATACACTAGATTACTCCGGTGATGGGTTGAATACAGGCTCTAAAGTGACAATAGCTGCAACGGGAAATATTAAAAGAAAATTAATCACAGAACTTCCTCCTGATTTTGATTTGCCTAGACCGTTTAATCAGGCAAAGTTAGCCTTGCCTGGAATAATCGTATTGGAAGGAGAGTCCTTTACATCTTATCAACAAGCCTGTAAATCCATAAGTGAATGGGCCAATTCAGTTAAGGGGCTAAATTGGAATGGAATACAATGTCTTGTTTTAGCAGATGATGCAGGCTTTGTAGCGGAGAATTTGAATAATTTTGTTTGGGTAACGTTTACACGAAGTAATCCAGCGTTTGATATATATGGTATCGATAGTTTTAATTCTAATAAACATTGGGGTTGCCATGGCCCCTTAATTATTGATTCAAGAAGTAAACCACATCACGCTCCCGAATTAGTTAAGGATAAGAGGGTGGAAAATAAAATTGACCTATTAGGGGCAAAAGGAGGACCTCTTCACGGTATCATATAATGACCACAGGAATTCTGCATTTGATTATTTACATAAGATTATTTTTGTGGTCTAATCTTGGTTTTATATGAGCTGATTAGTCAATCAATTTATTTTATTTTCATTTTTTTGCAAAGCTTATAGAACCCTTGATTATCATAGCTTTGTCTAACGCACAGTATTAAAATTGATTTCTGAGCGTAAACTAATGGGTTTGAAATAGTGTACCTTCTTAATATATTCTTTTCAAATGGTTTCGCTCAAAAAGAATACCCTCCAATAACAATCCTTCAGTTTATAATTTATTAAGTGAAAGTGAGCTTAGTTTGATTTTTAATGCTTAGTCCTTTTTTGGGTGTTTGTTATCCTATGCATTTCACAAAAAGCCTGGTTCCTGTTTAAACTGTATATTTTAATAAAAAACATGTTTGTATATTAAATATTTAATAAAAATGGTTAATTGTTGCTATTATTATAATAAATTTAAACAAATGTTATGAAATTAGTTTTTTAATTCTTTAATTTGTGAACGAATTCGATAGAAACAGTATTTAATTATTAAAATTGAAATAATATGTGTGGAATTGTTGGTGCATTTGAAATTAAACAACCAGTAGAAGTGTTGAGACCGCAAGTGTTGGAAATGTCCAAAAGAATAAGACATCGTGGACCAGATTGGTCCGGGATATTTAGTTCGGAACGGGCAATTTTAGCTCATGAGCGTTTAGCAATTGTAGATCCTAAATCTGGAAGTCAGCCATTATATAGTCCCGATGGAAAAGTGGTTCTAGCCGTCAATGGAGAAATTTATAATCACCAAGAATTACGAAGTTCATTACCTAATTATAATTTTACGACCCAATCTGACTCTGAAGTGATTTTAGCATTATATTTAGAGAAAGGTCCAAGTTTTGTGGAAGAATTAAATGGAATATTTGGTTTTGCCCTTTATGACGGACGTGATGATTCATTTTTTATTGGAAGGGATCATATGGGTATCATTCCTTTATACTATGGAACTGATAATTTGGGACAAATTTTCGTGTCCTCTGAACTAAAATCGTTAGAAGGATACTGTTATAAAATTGAACAATTTCCTCCGGGACATTACCTATACAGTAAAATTAGTTTAACCCCAGAAAGATGGTATCACCGAGATTGGCAATCTTATGAACAGGTTCAAGAAAATGAAACCGATATTGCCAAATTACGTAAGGGATTAGAAGATGCAGTTTATCATCAATTAATGTCTGATGTCCCTTATGGTGTTTTATTATCCGGAGGGTTAGACTCATCTGTTATCGCAGCAATTACTAAAAAGTTTGCGGCTCGTAGAATTGAATCTCTTGATGAAGAAGAGGCTTGGTATCCTCAGCTTCATTCTTTTGCAGTAGGCTTAAAGGGTGCTCCTGACTTAATTGCTGCTCAGAAAGCAGCAGATCATATTGGAACTATTCATCATGAAGTTAATTTTACGATTCAAGAGGGGCTTGATGCGATACGAGACGTTATATATCATTTAGAAACTTATGACGTTACAACGATTCGCGCATCAACCCCAATGTATCTTTTAGCTCGAGTTATAAAATCAATGGGTATAAAGATGGTCCTTTCTGGTGAAGGATCAGATGAATTATTTGGTGGTTATTTGTATTTTCATAAAGCCCCAAATGCGAAGGAATTTCATGAGGAAACTGTTCGTAAGTTGAATAAGCTTTATTTGTACGATTGCCTTCGTGCAAATAAATCTTTAGCGGCTTGGGGCGTAGAAGGTAGGGTTCCTTTTCTGGATAAAGAGTTTATGGATATAGCCATGACAATTAATCCTTCCGACAAAATGATTAAAGATGGGAAAATGGAAAAATGGGTAGTACGTAAGGCATTTGAAGATTATTTGCCCGAAAGTATTGCTTGGAGACAAAAAGAACAATTTTCAGATGGTGTTGGTTATTCTTGGATTGATGAATTAAAAGACCAAGCGGAACAGAAGGTGACTGATGTCGAGTTTCTATCCAGAGAAAAAAGGTTTCCAATTAATCCACCCAAGAACAAGGAAGAATACTTGTACCGGAGTATTTTTGATTCGTATTTCCCTTCAGATGCTGCTGCTACTACTGTGCCTTCTGTGAAATCTGTCGCTTGTAGTACACCTGAGGCACTAGCTTGGGATGAATCATTCCAAAATACGAATGATCCTTCGGGGCGTGCAGTAGCATCCGTTCATAATGAAAGTTATCAAAAATCCCAGAAGGACATCTTAACGAAGTAAAAGATTTAAAAGATAGTAGGAGAGGTAGATTAAATCTACCTCTTTGAGTTTGTTACGATCTTACCTACGGTAATATCAAATTGGCTGTTATGTATAGACCCGTACTACTAAGATCTATTGAGTGATGTAGGCGACAAATTTTATAAACTAAACCTCATCAGCTCAGGTAAATGGAAGAAATAACAAGAATAAAACGTAATTACGTACTTTTCTTCCCTCTTAAATAACGTATGTTTAGCTCTGCGATATTTTAAGGCTTTGATACATTGATGACACACTTGAACTCATCCTTAGTGATTCTAATGCTGTTTCGCCTTATTCCTTTTTACCAACAGGTAACTTACCCAAAGAATACCCAACCAAAAAGGAATCAGTTCAACAGAAATTTTTAGTCCAGTAAACCACATCATCAGTAAAACGCCAAATAAGAATACTAAGCTTATATAGTTGGTAAAAGGATATAGAATAGTAGGGAACTTTGTTTTAATTCCTTGTCTGTCTTTTTCTTTTCGAAAAAATATATGAGTAAGAGTAATCATAATCCAATTAATAATTAAAGCTGAGACAACCAATGACATTAATATGTCTAAAGCTTGTTCTGGAATTAATTTATTAATAATCACAGTTATCGCCACAATCCCAGCAGAGACTAAAATAGCAGCAACAGGAGAATGATTTTTGTTTAATTTCTTTAAAAATTTAGGAGCGTTACCTTGTTCTGCTAAACCGTACAGCATTCGAGAATTACTGTAGACACAACTATTATATACGGACAAAGCTGCGGTTAATACGATGATATTAAGGCCATTTGCTATAATGGATGTGAAATACACGGTATTTCCAAATATTTCGAATTCAAATCCTTTTAAGCTAGCAAAAACCTCAACAAATGGACTCGTATCTGCCGTTATATACCTCCATGGCATCAGTGCAAATAACACAAAGAGAGCGCCTACATAAAACACTAATATCCGCCATAAGACTTGGTTAGTTGCCTTTGGAATATTCTTTTCTGGGTTTTCTGCTTCAGCAGCAGTTATTCCAACTAGTTCTAATCCTCCAAAGGAGAACATAATAATAACAATGGCTGCCAATAAACCCGAATATCCAATAGTTGAATCTCCTGTTAATAAGCCATGAGGAAAGAACCCTCCATCATTGTAAAGGTTAGCCACTGTTGCATTTTCTCCACCGCTTCCGGACCCTAAGAGATAAACACCAAATACGATCATAGCTATAATAGCAATTACTTTAATTATGGAGAACCAGAATTCTGTTTCACCATATACCTTAACAGAGGCAAGATTTATTGCATTTATTATTAGAAAAAAGAATAAGGAGGACGTCCATAAAGGAATTTCTGGCCACCAGAAATGCACATATTTTCCAATTGCAGTGAGTTCAGCCATACTGACCAATATGTATAGAATCCAGTAGTTCCAACCAGAAGAAAAACCTGCAAATGGTCCCCAATATTTATTGGCAAATGAGCTAAAGCTGCCTGATATTGGTTCTTCAACCACCATCTCACCTAATTGTCTCATGATAAAAAAAGCAATTAATCCAGCAATTGCATATCCTAAAATAACAGAAGGTCCAGCTAATATAGCAGCCTTACCTACACCTAAAAATAATCCAGTTCCAATCGCTCCTCCTAGTGCAATTAATTGAATATGTCTATTACTTAAGCCTCTTTTAAGTTCTTTTTCGTTTTTCTTTTGCACTTTAATAAGGTTAATTCTATAAAAATTATAATCAATCCAATGATGAGTCGAACATGTAATTGATTATAATTGTGATTTTAAGGCGAAAATAATATATAAGATTCTAGATTACATAAATTTTCTGCAGAAAGATACAATTTATATCTCAATGCTGAATTAGGTAGTTGAAATTAGAATATATCTCGGATGTTTCTATGTATTGCGGCAAAATTCAAAAGCTCCCTTTTTCCAGAAGGGAGCTTTTGAATAGTGTATAATAATATTTTAATTTTTCTGGGTAGTGGGTGTGTCACAACTGCTACACTTTGAACAGCCCCCTGAATTTTTCTTTTTAAAAAAGGGTTTAAAAATATTGTAGAGTGCAAATAAAAATAAACCAAAAATGATAATGTATTGAATGATTAATTCCATTATTTTAAAATTTGATATGCTATGAATGAGGCAATATAAGCTAAACCTGTCATAAAAACTGTTTGTGCTAATGTCCATTTCCAAGATCCAGTCTCTTTTCGTACAACGGCAATAGTCGCCATACATTGCATTGCAAAGGCGTAGAAGAGTAATAATGATATACCCGATGCAAAATTATAGGCAGGTTTTCCAGTATTCGCATTAATTTCGCCATGCATACGTGTCAATAGACCGTTTTTCTGACTTTGATCTTCTAAATCAACATCCTCTCCTAAACTATATACAACGGCCATGGTGCCAACAAATACTTCGCGAGCTGCAAAAGATGATATTAACCCTATTCCCATTTTCCAGTCGTAGCCTAAAGGACGTACAATAGGTTCTATTCCCATACCAATATAACCCAAAAACGAATGTTCAAGTTGATAGGAGGCAACCTCTCGGCTTAAATCTTCATTTTTTAAGTCACTGTTGTTCCTTTCCACAATTTCTTGGGCGTTGTAAAATTTACTATTGGGACCAAAATTACCTAAAACCCATAAAACAACTGAAATCATTAATATAATTTTACCTGCATCAAACAAAAATCCAGAAGCTTTATCCCAAACATTAGTGACTACATTCTTCCAATCTGGAGACTTATAAGTGGGTAATTCAAAAATTAAAAAAGATGATCTTACACTTTTTATTATTTTATTTAACAATAGGGCAGAACCTAAAGCTCCGAAAATTCCTAAAAGATACATAATGAATAAAGTGATACCTTGAAGATTAAATCCAAGAAAATTTTGCTCGGGAATTATAAGACCAATTATAACGATATAGATAGGTAATCTTGCTGAACAGGTCATAAAGGGTGTTACCAGCATAGTTAATAGCCGTTCCTTCGGATTTTCAATATTTCGAGCAGCCATAACTGCTGGAATAGCACAAGCAGCTCCAGACATTAATGGGATAACAGATTTACCATTTAATCCAAATGGTCTTAACCACCTGTCCATTAGAAACACAACACGGCTCATGTATCCCGATTCCTCCATTAAAGATAGGAATAAGAAAAGTATTACAATTTGTGGAACGAAAATGACAATTCCTCCAATCCCAGCAATAATCCCATTTATAAATAAAGACGCTAAAGGACCTTCAGGGATGACCCTACTGAGATAATCAGTTAAGGTTCCAAAAGTTCCATCGATCCAATCCATTAGAGGTCCAGACCAACTGAAAATAGCTTGGAAAATTAAAAATAATAAACCAAAGAATATTATATATCCTAAAATTGGATGAAGTAAAATTTTATCAATTTTTGAGGTCGCATTTAAAATATCATTTTGAGACTTACTGATTATCTTTTCTAATATTTTAGTCGTTTCATTATGTCTATTTACTGATTCATATTTTTGCATCTCGTTAACACGAAGATCGTATTTCTGTCTAATTTGCTCTAAGCTATGATTCAGATCATTTGAGAGATAATTTATTTTTTCTTGTGCAAGATATTGCCAGGTTAAATATTCAGTTTCTAATGGGAAAAGTTTTTTTGCTTCCTGCATAGCAGGCTGATAATCTTTACTGATTTCCAGAGAACCAAAGTAGGGCGGCGGTTGTAAATCAAGATCAGCTATTAGCTTATCTATACCCTTTCCTGTTCTTGCATTCGTTTGGTATATTTTCGTTTTAAGGTATGATTCAAGTTTGTTGAAGTCGATATGAATTCCTTTACTTTGAATTTCATCCATCATATTGATCACAAAAATTGCAGGAACTCCTAACTCTCTTGCCTGTTGATAAAGTATGACAGATCTTTTAATGTTTGCCGGTTCAGCAACAACTATAACTAAATCTGGATATAAGTCGCCGTTTTTTTCTGTGATTACTTTAAATACTATTTCCTCATCCAAAGAGTTTGGGAAAAGGGTGTATGTTCCCGGTAAATCAATAATATGATATGATTTGTTGTTTGCTTTTAAAGTTCCTTCTCTTTTTTCAACTGTAATTCCAGGATAATTACCTACTTTCTGGTTTAATTTTGTGAGTCTATTAAATAATGAGGTTTTACCTACATTAGGGTTTCCTAAAAGTACAATATTGGCTTTTTTCATTATAATGATTCTGTGATTATCAACTTGGCTTCTGATTTTCGAATGGCTACTAGGGCGTTGTTTTCTAGAATGTTAACACAAATAGGCCCATTCACGGGAGCTTTATGTTTGATTTCTATTAGGGAGCCCGGATAAAATCCTAATTCGAAAAATTTAGCCGGGATATCAAGGGATTTAAATGAATGGATTTTTACAACGTCGCCAATTTTTAATTTGTCTAGGCTAATATTTTGCTGCATTTGAATAAGTAGTTTAGCAGTTTTTTAAAAAAAATCAATAATGACAAATATATATAATTAAAATCTTTTAAATTGCACATTGAGTCACACTAATGTATTATTAAAATATGCCAAAAATTGAAGAACTAATTAAAGTTAGACAATTTGCAAGTCCATGGCATCGCGCTACAATAAATGTTATTTATACGAGTAACTGGTTGAATGTGATGTTGGAAAAAAGGGCTGGTTCAAAGCAAATTACACTGCAACAATTTAATGTTTTGCGAGTGCTACGAGGCCAATTTCCAAAAGCAGTTACGAACAACTTGCTAAAAGAGCGATTATTAACTAGGACCCCTGATATTAGCAGACTTGTTGACAGAATTGTGAATAAAGGGCTGGTTTCAAGAGAAAAGAACAAAGACGATAAACGCGCTGTTGATTTATTGATTACCGAAAGTGGACTGAAATTATTAGAAGAAATTGAAAACGATATGATGCTGGATGATATACTTCCGAATAATCTCTCTTCAGAGGAATGTATTCAACTCAGTGAATTATTAGATAAATTAAGAGGTCCAATGGACCGGTTAGATTGAATCAAATTAGTGTTTATGATTCTCATGATGTTCTTGATGTTTATGTTCTTGAGTTTGATCGGTCGTATGGCCATGATGGCTGTGCTCATGGTCGTGAAATAAAAAGTTGGCTAAAGAGACCAAAACCCCTAATACCACAGCCAACATTTTCTTTTTGTTAAAAGTGTGATGATCCGCTGACCCTGATTCAAATAATATGGTTGTTGAAATGTGTAAAAAGATACCGATTACTACAGCCATAATCTTATCAAAATATTTCGCTACATTTCCTATTTCACCTAAGCTAATCCCTTTACTTGTCAAAAAACCAAGTGGTGTCATAGCTGCAAAGATGGCAATAAATAATATTATACTCTGTTTTTTAATGTTCGTGTTGATTAATAAACTTCCTAATGCAAAAGCAGCGGGAATATGGTGAATTGCAATTCCAAAAACTAGTTCATTCCGATGTCCTGAGGCTAATGGGAATCCCTCTAAGAATGCATGGAGACATAGGCTAATCAATATGGCGATAGGAAATGCTTGGTGCTTATGTCCCTGTTGTCCGTGATGAATATGACCATGCTCTATCCCTTGAGAGAAGTGTTCTAACACCAATTGGAATAGAAAACCTCCCAGAATATAAAGACCAATAACTTCTCCGGATGTCTGATGACTTGAATATACCTCGGGTATAAGGTGCAGTACTGTAATAGCAAATAAATAGGCTCCGCTAAAGGATAAGATTAGTTTGAGTAGTTGTGTATTATCTCTTTTAATAAAAAATACACCAATACCACTACATAAAGCAGATATAAATAAAATTGAAATAATTAAGAAGCTACTCATGCAGGTTTGGTTGTTGAAGAAATAGGCAATTCAAAAAATTTTGGATAAAAACGTTTAAATAAATATCCGGTTCCCAAGCCAATGAGAATTCCTATTATTGCGCCCGAGAGAATATCTAAGGGATAATGGACTCCTACGTAAATTTGAGAGAATGATATCGATGCTGCCCAAAGGATAGATAACCACATTGCATGTTTCCATTTGCGACGAAATAAAACTATCCAGAAAAACGCCATAGCAAAATGGTTTGTTGCATGGGATGAAGTAAAACTAAATCCAGAGCCACATCGAGCTCTTAAGTTAACTTCGCTTTTGAAAACGACATCATTACACGGTCTAACTCGTTTGACAGATTTTTTTATCAATTGCGAGGAAGTAAAATCTGAAATTCCAAATGTTACTAGTGTACATGCTACAATCAGAATTCCTGTTTTACCGTAATGCTTTATGAAAAAAATGATCAGAAATAAATATAGAGGAGACCAAGTATATGGATTTCTTAATATTGGCAATAGCCAGTCAAAAACTAGATTGCTTAATCCTTGATTGATTAATAGAAAGAAGTCTTGATCTAATTGAATTATTTTTTCTAACATAGTTAATTAAATAGAAGGATAGGAATTTTTCCTTAATCAAATCTATAAAAAAAAAGCAATATCCATTCGTTAATTGCAAACGAAACATTGTTGCAACAAATATAGTGATTAGTTTGAAAAAAAGAATTAAAATCCATAATAATTATATAATTCCGTTAAATTTACAACCATTAAACAAATAATTTATGGCATTAATAAAATCAATTTCAGGAATTAGAGGTACCATTGGAGGTAGGCCAGGTGATAATTTAACACCTGTTGATATCGTGAAGTTTACTGCTGCATATGGTAAAATTATTACAGAAAATTCAAAAAACAAGAAAATAGTCGTAGGTCGCGATGCAAGAGTATCTGGTGAAATGGTTGCGAATTTAGTAATTGGGACTCTACAAAGCATAGGAGTTGATGTGATCGATTTGGGACTATCAACTACTCCCACAGTAGAAATAGCTGTTCCTTTGGAACAGGCTGCTGGCGGAATAATTCTTACCGCTTCACACAATCCAGGACAATGGAATGCTCTAAAGTTACTAAACGCAGAAGGAGAATTCATCGATGATGAAAAAGGGAAAGAAGTTCTAATCCTTGGAGAAAGTTTAAATTTTGATTTTGCTCAAGTTGAAAATTTAGGCAAAGTTACCAAGGACGATTCGTATCTGAAAAAACACATTGATGCTGTATTAGCTTTGGAATATGTGGATGTTGAAGCTATAAAGAAGGCTAATTTTAAAATAGCAGTAGACGCAGTGAACAGCACTGGTGGTTTCTTTATTCCAGAGTTATTAAAAGCTTTAGGAGTGGAAACTATTTTTAAAATTCACTGTGAACCAAATGGACTGTTCCCTCATAACCCTGAACCATTAAAAGAGCATCTTATCGATTTATCTAAAGCCGTAAAAGATAATAATGCCGATTTGGGTATTGCCGTCGACCCCGATGTAGATAGATTGGTTTTTATGATGGAAAATGGTGAACTTTTTGGTGAAGAATATACATTAGTTGCCGTTTCTGATTTTTTACTATCCCATAAAAAAGGTAATACCGTATCAAACCTTTCTTCCACTCGTGCCCTCCGTGATGTCACCGAAAAACATGGAGGTAAATATTTTGCTGCCGCAGTTGGTGAAGTAAACGTTGTCAGTAAAATGAAAGAAGTGAACGCAGTAATTGGAGGAGAAGGAAATGGGGGTGTTATTTATCCAGATTCTCATTATGGTCGTGATGCATTGGTAGGAGTGGCTTTGTTTTTAACCCATTTAGCCAACCTTGGTAAGAAATGTTCAGAATATCGAGCCGAATTACCGCAATATTATATGTCTAAAAATAAAATTACCCTAACTCCAGAATTAGATATAGATAATTTATTAGCAAAAATGCAGGAGAAGTATGCCTCGGAGAATCATTCTACTATAGATGGGTTAAAAATTGATTTCCCAAATGAATGGGTACATTTAAGAAAATCTAATACTGAACCCATTATCCGTATATATTCTGAAGGACCAAGTCCTGAAGCTGCAGAAGCAATTGCCAGTAAAATTATGAATGAAATTAACGAAATTGTGGGTTAATTAACAGCTAACGATCAATATTTAAATCCTTCAAACAATTTAAACTTTAATTGGCTGGAGGATTTTCCATTTGTCTGAAATGATCATTTAATTCTTCGAACTTAATTAAGGAAAACGATTTTAATAAACTATTATCCTCATGTATAGATTAATAATTTGAAGATCAGCACAACTACTTTAGTTCACAAGTATATTAATCTTATTTTGTAGTGTGTTTTTTAACAGTATTTCATCATGTACTGGAGTCGAAACTTGTGCTTGCTAAGATATTTGAAATTTGTTTTGCCGAATAAAAAATATATCTTATCTTTGCAATTCATTAAATATTAACATATATTAAATAACAATGTACGCAATAGTAAATATAGCAGGACAGCAATTTAAGGTTGCAAAAGACCAATTTCTTTATGTACACCGTTTACAAGGAGATGAGGGCGCTAGTATTGAATTTGACAATGTATTGTTAGCAGAAGACAGTGGTAAGTTTACTGTAGGTACTCCAAGTATCGCAGGTGCTAAAGTTTCAGCTACTATTTTGTCACATTTGAAAGGTGAAAAAATTATCGTTTTCAAGAAGAAACGTCGTAAAGGTTACAAGAAGAAAAACGGTCACCGTCAACACTTCACAAAAATCCAGATTACTGGTATCAGTTTATAATTGAATTTTTAATCTGACGCAAGTCATAAATTAAGATAAAGAAATGGCACACAAAAAAGGTGCGGGTAGTTCCAAGAACGGCCGTGAGTCACACAGCAAGAGGTTAGGTATCAAGATTTTTGGTGGTCAAAAAGCTATCCCTGGAAATATAATCGTTCGTCAACGTGGTACTCTTCATAATCCAGAAACTAATGTTGGAATAGGCAAAGATCATACTTTATATGCTTTAGTTGCTGGAACAGTAGTTTTTCGTAAAAAAGCAAACAATAAATCTTATGTTTCTGTAGTTCCTGCAGAAGAAAATAACTAAGGTTTAAAATATATTTTACACAGAAAAGCCTGCTTGATATATCAAGCAGGCTTTTCTGTGTAAATACACAAACTTTATTCGATAATTATTTTGATAAATGGTTTATTCTAACAGATTGTTTCGAATTAGCGAGGGGAAGATAATGAACCCATTAGTTGGGTTACAATGGTTTAATTGGATCTTCTCAATGTAAAGGAAGGAAGGCTTATTTTAATTCGTTTTTTCTTATTATGTTCTATATAAAATAGAGAGTATAAAACGAACGATCTTGATAGGGTATAAACGTTTAGAAATAGTTAATTGAAAAATGGAATAGTAGTTCTTATGCTAAGCATGCTTGAGTTGTAGCCAAATAATCGATTCCAAAAAAATATTGAAGGGAGATAAAAAGGGTAATTATGAAATAGTTACCCTTTTTAGAAGTCATTATAGTGGAGAATACCGGATTCGAACCGGTGACCTCTTGCCTGCCAGGCAAGCGCTCTAGCCAACTGAGCTAATCCCCCTTATCGCAGGCAAATATAGGGAATTGTTTTCTCATTTTTTCTTCAGAGCTAAATTATATTTTGTTCCATCGATTAGAGAAACATCTAACATAAATTTACTAAAATCTTCATAACTTTCAGCTGGAAATTCTCCTTCACGGATTTGGAGTTTTCTAAAACAAAGCATTTTTCCGTCTTGAATTTTTACAGTAAACTCATAACTTCCCATTGGCACATCTAATTTTTTATTTATCGGGATAATTAAAGGAGAAACATTGTTTGGAAGTTCAATTTCTGTAATATCTACATCAGTGAATCCTCGATTAATTTTAACCTTATTTACTCGGTTTCGAATATCGGGAATAGTAGAGGATTGATTGAACGTGTTTGGGAAAACAGTGATATTATCGTTGTTTTTGATCCCATAATTCTCAATGTTTAATGACAATTTTTCTACTAATGAAAGAGTATCTGTATCCTTGATTTTATAACTGATGGTATTAAAAGAAATTCTATTTATATCATATAATTTTCTTAGAGCTTTCTTTTGTTCATCGATATTTCGTTTTACATTGCCAAAATGAGACTCAAACTGAGTTCCTTTAAATTCGGTGACTATATCTCCGCTTATATTTCCATTTTCATCCATTTTAAGATTGGAATGACGTAACTGAAGGTTGTCTGTATACTTGTAGGCTGTGGTCCGCATAATCTTCCCACCTTCCTCTGTGCAAGCTAAAACCAACCTATCGTCTGTGAAATCCCCAATATAACCAAATGGAATATTTTGGTTTGTACACTCTAACCAGGTAGTATCATTTTCAAAGGGCAGACACAATATAACGTGATTGCCATCGATTAGATTTGCGAAATCTGGATCAATATCTGTTTTATAGTTTCCAGCCTCAACATGGCAATAGTATGATGGAATATCTATTACATCTAACATGGCTTTCATATAATTCACCAATGCCTTACAATCCCCGTATCCTAAACGATCCACCTCTGAGGCAGAAAATGGTTCAAAACCACCGATTCCAATTTGTACGCTGATGTATCGAGTTTTTTGTTGAAGGTATTCATAAAGTACCTTTGCTTTTTCTTTTTTAGAAGATAAATCCTTGGTCAAGGAAATGATTTTTGCCACAGTCTCTTCTGGAAGCTCTCTCTTATTCATTAAGAGATTATTATTCATCCATAGACCAAATGAATTCCAATCAGTTATTTTGCCTTTGTGTTTAAAGTATTCAAATTCTTCAGGAACAACTTCGATGGAAATTCCAGTAGTCAATAAACTTGGACTGTATGGCTCAATACGGCTAGCCATTAAATTTTCTATTGACCATGAATAAGTCTTGTTTTTTTCGTCGGCTTGAATTTCCGGCTTCCCTTTGAAATTTTTGCTATTAATTCTTAGCTGAACTTCTGGTGAGGTTATAACCCGATATGTGCTCTTTTCAACAGAAATATCCCGTCTTAAATTTGGCCTCCAAATTGGAAGAACGAGACTTTGAGTGTGTCGAATTTCATAAGAAAAAGAAATAGTATACGGATAACTTTGTATGCTAGCGTCAAAATTTTTAATTCTATAGTCATCAAATAAATTCGTTTCACTATTTGCACTATAGTCTTTAAAATTTTTTAAATTAAATTTTTTGATTACTGTTCCTTCTTCATCGAGAATTTCTCCTTTAATCTCTTTGATTTGATTTGATTTGTTATAGTAGAACAATAAGTCAGCATAATCGGATCCTGATTTATTGTGTATCGTAATAACTTTTTTCCCTGTTTCGATTAATTGGTTAGCAGATTTCAATTCAAGTTGAATGTCCTGTTGCCGTATGGTTGCTACCGCACGACTAAGAAGTTCTTTCGGAATCTCTGAAACCTGGAACTGGGCCAAAGCATTTGGACAAAATGAAAGTAATGAAATGCAGAAAAAGATAATCTGTTTAATCATATCTGTTTAAATTGAAAGTCGGTTTTTTGTTGTTGGATAATCATTGAGAAGAATTCCTTTAAATGAAAATACTCCTCTGGAGAATACAATGCCTTATTTAAATAAGTCTCCACTTTTAGCATAAGGATATTGTTTTCAAATAAGGATCTATAACTAAATTTTGCAGATCCCTCTGGTAAAGTTAATGCGATGTTTTTAGGTGAATCTGATATTTTAAATCCTTCTGGTAATTTGATGTTGATATTATAAATTTCAGTTTGTGGAGAACCTAAATCAACATGATAGTTACGTTCTTGCAATGAAAAAGGATTTTTAGTTGTTCTTTCAAATAATATCGGGTTTAATAAAATTCTGCTTTTATTAAAATTATCTCTCAAATCCATTTCAAATTCTAATTTTTCAATTAAATCAAACCCTAGGTTGTTCAGGTTCTCTGCCTCACTTTTTAATAGTTTTAATGACGTTACTTTTTCGATTCTGTTTTCCTCATATTCTTCAAAGGAAGGGTATTCCTCAATTTCTGTTCTTTTTGAAAGGGCTTTCAATCCACTATATTCAATTTTTATCGTGCCTTTAAGGATTCCAGAGGAATCTAATTGGGCGAATATGTGATAGGTGTTATTAGCATGATTTTTATTTAAAAGCTTAATCCAATCTGATTTTTCCTTGGAATAAATTACCCTGCCTCTGTCATTTATTGATTGAATCGATAATTCACCAAAAGGCAGTAATTTATGTGATGCATCTAATAAAAACTCCTGGCTGTCAATTTTTGCCAAGCAAATAACAGAATTAAATTCAGAAATTACTGGGTATAAGAAACTTGGGATACCATTTTCTCGAGTTGAAATAATAACCGGATAGGCTTCAATATCTGCAGCCGACAAGGCTGCTATCAATCCAAGATTTATATCAGCCACATTTCCTTTTTTTGATTCTAGTGCTTTTTTGATCCCATTCTGAGAATATTTGCCTAAATAATTATTCCATTTAATATTATTTTGCACATATTCATAAATTGCTTTGGCTTGATCGAGCTTAGATTCGGATTTACCAATCATTGCTGGCAAAAGATCTTTAAAGATTCCTTTATTTCTATATTGCCCTCCGAAGGATTTATCGTGGTAGAGCTCAGTATCAATGTCTTTCCAACTTTTTGTGTAATTTTTTCGAACTCCTGTAGGATCGAAAAATGTTTTTAATTCAAAGTTTATAGAAGAGATGTAATTTATTGGAGCAAGCATGTATGCTTCCTCTTTGAAGGCTGGAACATTTCGCATGATGTAAGAAAGTTTCGAGCAATCGTTTCTAACTCCATTGAATAAAAAATGTTGATGTAATACGGATGATTTTTGATCACTTAAACGATAAAAGCCCTTTAAATTAACATTATAATCAAATATTGCAGGAATTATCGCTACATATTCGCTGTAAATTTTAGGGATGTTAGATTGAAAATACCAGGTATGATAATTAAATACATTTGTCGTAAATAAAGTATAACTATATTCTATAATGGAGTTGTCCTTGATATTGGGTAATGTAAATTTGGTAAGATTTCGATATTCTGAAACTTTTTCATTAAATATGGCAGACCTATCTAACTCATCAACTACTAATTTACCGTTTTCATAGTTGTAGGTTCGCCCCTTAAGATCTCTAATATTGTCAAAATCTGCACCTCTTTTAAATAAAGGTATAGATATATTAGCCTCATCACTACCTTCTTTATCGAGAATCTTTATCCTTACATGCATCCTATGAACGACTTTCAAGTTTCGGTCATTTTCCGAATGTTCTAATTCAGTTCGGCCATGTTCATAAAGGACTATTGCATGGGCAGAGGAATCAAGTTTTTTATGATCTGCAGCAAATAAGGCCAAATCTAATTCTGGTAATGGGTTTTCTTGGGAAAATCCAATTTGGCCTGCAAAAAGCATGCAGAGCCCAATAATTATAGGTTTCATTAATTTCAGTTAATAATTTCATCAAAGATAAGAAATTTACATTTGATTAAATGTAAAGTTTTGATCTTGTAATTGGTTTGTTATTAAAAATTCTTAAAAATAATTAATTTAAGCTTCTAATAATTGTTTTTCATATAATGAAGCATATTCCCCGTTCAATTGCATTAAAACATGATGTGTTCCTTCCTCCACAATTCTACCCTCATCCAGCACAATAATGTGATTTGCATTTTTTATTGTTGAAATTCGATGCGAAATTATAATTGAGGTTTTGCCTTTCATTATTTTACCTAAATTATGTAAGATTTCTTCTTCAGTTTTTGTATCGACAGCGGATAAACAGTCATCGAATATTAGGATTTTTGGGTCTTTAATTAGTGCCCGAGCAATCGAGACTCTTTGTTTTTGTCCTCCTGATAATGTAATTCCTCTTTCCCCGATGTGTGTCTCGAATCCTTCATCAAAATGCATGATATTATCGTAAACAGCCGCGTCTTTGGCTGCCTTTTCAACTTTTTGTGTATCTACTTGATCCAAACCAAATGCGATATTACGTGCTAAAGTATCTGAGAACAAAAATACCTGTTGGGGTACAAAACCAATTTGATTCCTTAAGGATTGTGTATCTAGTTCTTGGATGTTATGTTGGTCATACTGTATGGATCCGTGGTCTGCATCGTACATTCGTAGTAATAGGTTGGCAAGAGTTGATTTTCCGGAGCCTGTTTTCCCAATTATAGCTAGCGTATTTCCTGCTGGAATGTGAAAACTAATATTGTCAATTGCTGTAATTCCAGTTTCGGGATAAGTAAATGAAAGGTTATTTACTTTAATATTTCCTCTCATAGTTTGTTTCACAAGCCCATCTTTAATTTCCGATTTAGTATTCAAGAATTCATTGATTCGCTTCTGTGATGCCGAAGCGCGTTGGATTAAAGAGGTTACCCAGGCTAATGACATTGCAGGGAAGGTTAGTTGATTAACATATATGATAAATTCTGCAATATTTCCTGCCGTCAGATTTCCGTCATTTACTTCTAATCCACCAACGTATACAGTGATTATTGTACTAAAACCAACTAAAAAAATAATTAAAGGAAAGAAAACTGCCTGAACTTTTACCAAATTTAAGTTAATATTTCGGTATCGATCACTTTCAATTTTAAAGAGATCCATTTTATTCTGTTCTCGATTATAGGTTTTAATCACTCTGATACCTGAGAACGTTTCCTGAACAAATGATGATAAATGAGACAGTTGGCGCTGAATGCGCTCACTTCTGCGGTTAATTATTTTATTGACAAATAATATAAGAATTGATATGATTGGAATTGGTAGTAGTGAATAGGTCGCCAATGTTGCATTAACACTATACATGGCATAAATTATCATGACAGATAACACAATGGTGTTAATAGCATACATAATTGCAGGGCCGAGATAGTTTCTTACTTGATTTACATCCTCAGTAGCACGATTCATTAGATCCCCAGTATTATTTTTACGATAAAAAGCGAAATCTAATTCCTGATAATGTTGATAAATTTCGTTTTTAATATCGTATTCAATATGTCTTGAGGTAAGAATTAAAGTTTGTCGCATCATGAACAAAAATATTCCCCGAAGTAAAGCTAAGATTAAAACAACTACCCCAAAAAACAAAAGGCTACTGCTGAAAAGATCATAAATAATTGATTGCCTGTCAAACCCGTCGTACAATCTAAATAAATCTATGTTTTCCTTCACTAAGTTGAAAGCCTCACGTATAACTTGTGCAGGTAAAATTCCAAAGTAATTTGAAATAATCACAAATATTACCCCTGGTATTAACCGCCAACGATATTTATAGAAAAATTTATTGAGATAAGACAGTTCTTTCATCTAAACAAAAGTAAGTTATAATTTTAAATATATAGCTGAATAATTCACGCTAAATGTCAATTTAGGGTAGTAAATTTATTATTTCACTCCATTACACAATAGAACTAAATAATTTGTTAATTTTGTAGCTGTTATTTTTGTTTGATTATGCAGAAGGATTCTAGCTCACTATTTGATTTGATGCGTGTATCGGACCATCAGAATATTTTCATTTGTAATGATAAGGAAGTTGGTTTGAAAGCAATTGTTGCTATACATGACACCACATTAGGACCGGCCATAGGCGGTGTTCGAATGTTGCCGTATGCTTCAGAGTTTGAAGCTATTGAAGATGCTTTGCGGCTGTCAAAAGCAATAACATATAAAGCTTCATTAGCTGGCTTAAATTTAGGCGGAGGTAGTGCCATCATTATTGGTAACTATCGAACAGAAAAAACTGAAGTTCTTATGCGTCGTTTTGGACGATTTATAAACGGCTTGAATGGAAACTTTATTGCTTCTATTGATGTCGGTACTACACAAAAGGATCTAGAGTATATCCAAGCAGAAACAAATTATGTAGCAGGATTACCAACTTCGCTTAATGGTGCTGGTGATACGACGGTGTTTGCAGCAAAAGGAGTGTATTTTGGAATTAAGGCGGCAATTAAAGAATTATATGGAGATGATAATTTGGCAGGCAGGAAAGTCGCTGTTCAAGGAGTAGGAAGTGTAGGAGAACACCTGATCTCCCTGCTACGAGCCGAAAACGCTCGAGTATACGTATCCGATATGACTGAAGAACGTAAAATGAAAATTGCTGCAAAATATAAAGCGGAACCTATTACCTATTCAACTAGTTACGAATTGGATGTAGATGTATATGCTCCTTGCGCCCTTGGTGGGACAGTTAATCCCGATACAGTTCCCCGAATGCGTTGTAAAATCATCGCTGGTTCAGCGAATAACCAACTTTTAGAGGAAGAGCGCACAACAGAGTTATTGAAAGAAAAAAACATCCTCTATACTCCTGATTTTTTGATTAATGCCGGTGCATTAATAAGCTGTTACTCAGAATTGGAAGGGTACGGTACTGATCGAACCGAACATCTAATCAGGTACATATATACCGCTACACGACACGTGATACAAAAAGCAAAAGAAGAAGACATATCAACATATCAAGCGGCTAAAGACTTAGCTGAGAAGCGGATTCTTGATATGAAAAAACTAAAATTCTAGTATAATATCGTTCTTTATTAATATTCGTTCTTACATAAAATTATGCTAAATAGAAGACACCTAAGGGTTAAGGTAATGCAAGTTTTGTATGCCTACAGTTTGTCCGAGGACAAAAACATTGGAAATTTTGAGAAAGGTCTTCTCAGAAATGTTGAAGAGGTTGATGAAATGTATATTTGGACACTCAATCTTTTGGATGAGGTTGCTGAGCATGTTTTAATCAACGTAGAGGGTATTGCCAATAAATGGATTCCGGACGATAATGACAAAACATATTCTTCTACTAAATTGAATAGTAATACGTTTATTGATTCCTTGCGCCAAAACAGACCTTACTTGGAAAAGGTTAAAAAATTTAATGTTGATTGGAATTATGATCCGGAAATTGTTCGTTCAATATTTGCACAATTAAAGGAATCAGAAGCTTATCTTGAATATCTTCAAAAGGAAGATCGTTCAATTTCTACAGAAAAGGATATTATTAAATATATTTTCAAAAAAATAATTTTGAAATCTCCAAATGTGGAGCAAGCATTAGATGAACGTTTCATAAATTGGCAGGTTGATAAGGAAGTTTTGCAAGCAATGATTGCAAAAACTTTTAAAAACTTTAGCAGTGAAGTACCATCTAAAAATAACCTAGCTGAATTAACACCAAGTTGGTTAGAGGACAAAGATTTTATTTTGAATTTACTCCGTTTAACAATTAAATTTGGCAAAGAATATCAAGATCTAATATCTGCAAAAACAAAAAATTGGGAATCTGATCGAATAGCCTTAATTGATAATTTACTAATGCAAATGGCGATTACTGAATTGATTCATTTCCCAACAATACCAATAAAGGTTACAATAAATGAATATATTGAATTATCTAAATCCTTTAGTACAGCAAAAAGTAGTACCTTTATAAACGGTATCTTAGATAAGATATTGGCTGACCTTAATACACAAAAGAGAATCAAAAAAGAGGGGCGTGGGTTAATTGCATAAAAAAAGAACAATGAAAATAAATATTATCTTATCATTTTTTTCTATTGCCATTTTGACAACATCATGTAATAATGATGGAAAGCAAGTTAGTTCTGAAGGGCAAGAAACTCAATTGGATATTTCTAATACCGAAGAAGAAAATCAGGGTATTGGGAGAATAGAGTTTAAAGAGACAGTGTTTAACTTTGGCAACATCAAAGAAGGTGAAATTATAAAACATACATTCACTTTTGAAAATACAGGGAATCATCCAGTTATTTTAGCTCAAGTTTCGGCGAGTTGTGGATGCACCACCCCAACTTATACTGCCACTCCAGTTCTTCCAGGAAAAACAGGAGAAATAGCGGTAGAATTTAACAGCGATGGTCAAGTTGGCCAACAACAAAAAATAATTACAATTGCTTCCAATGCTGAGTCAAAAATTATGACTGTGCAATTAAAAGGGGAAGTCGAAGCAAAATAATAATAAACTTATAAAATTTTAAATACAGATGATTTCAACTATTTTATTACAGACAACAGGTAGTGGTTTAATGCAGTTATTACCAATGGTGTTAATCGTAGTAGTTTTTTACTTCTTCATGATTAGACCTCAAATGAAAAAACAAAAGGACCATAAAAAATATATTGAAGAGATTGGTGTTAACTCGAAAATCGTAACTACAGCTGGAATTCACGGCAGAATTGTGGAGGTGAATGAGAAAACTTTTTTAGTGGATGTTGGTTCAGGCGTAAAGATTCGTTTTGATAAATCATCAATTTCGCTAGAAGCTTCTAAAGCCCTTAATGCAGAAAAGCCGGCTTAAATTTATTTTTAACCAAATAATTTTTAATAAAAAAGCATTCCCCACAAGGAATGCTTTTTTATTAAATCATTTCTGAATAATTAAAACTAATTTATTGTGGAATATTTAATAACCGTATCTCAGACATTTGGAAATTTGAGCTACCGTTTAATTCCAACATAGAGAATTTATAGAACTTGTATTGCGTATTGTTTGTAAAGGTAAAAGTCCTAGATAATCTTCTTGTCTCCCAAGTTTGATCAGATCTTTCATCAATAATCGTCCAATCTTTACCATCTTGTGATCCCTCCACTTTCCATCGTTTTGGATCACGTGATGGAGAATCATTTCCAGAGGTCATGCTATAGCCGTTGACAATTTGGGGAACGAAATATTCAAATTTCCAACTTAGATCACCATGAACCCCACCTAGGAACACTTTAGTAGTAATAATATTATCAATTAGCTTTTTAGAACCTTCACCTCCATCTGGTCCACCACCGTTCTCATGTGAAATAGTGAAAATATTATCAAAATTTGTCACATCCTGGACTAAACCTAATTCAGAAATTAACAAATCTAATACAGCTTTAGATCCTTTCGGTGTTGTCACAGCAAGTTTAACTTCTTTAAACGCTCCGGGCTCAAATTCTAGCTCAATCTCTTTTTCTTCTGAAAGAATTGGGTCGCTGTCTTCGTATCCTTCCAACCAAATATTTTTATCAATATTCATTGGAGTTTGATAGCTTACTTTAAGTTTCCTATCGCCAATAGTTTGCGTGTTGACAGTTATTAAATTGGCAGCAGAAATCTGAATTGTTTCTTCTCTTTGGGCCCAATAACCTTCACCATTTAATACAACAAGTTTTACTACATAGGTCCCTGTATTTAAAAAGGTATGAGTGGGAGATTCTACTGATGCAGTACTATCGTCTGCAAACGACCAACGCGTATCCTTAAAGTTTGCGGATTTATTATCAAACTTATAGGTGAAGGGATCATTTGCATTAACTAAACCGTATTCAAAGGATGCTAATGGTTTTTTTTCTAATTCTATAATTTCTTCAGGTGCAGCTTCTTCTTTTGCGCATGAAAATAGCATAGAAGCAACAAAAAGGTAGTAGGATAGTTTCATGATTTTCATATTAAGTTAATTGAAAAAGTTTCTATTAAGGAATTCTGACCATTCTCCATTCCGCTAATTGGAAAAGATCACTACCAACATTTCCAGTTATATGCATACGGAAATGAGTATAAGCGGCAGGAAGATCTATATTAAATCGTCTAGTTAAAGTTCTACTTTCAAATTGTTCATTTGAACGGCTGTCAATGGCAGTCCAAGTTTCACCGTCATTGGATGCATAAAGAGTCCATTCATTTGGATCTCGAGGCTGTGCATCACCACCAGAAGTAAACGTATAAGCGCCAATTTTTTGTGGGGAATCGAATACAAGAGTACATTCAACTTCTGAAAAACTACCTAATAAAAATTTAGAATTGTAATTTCCATCAACTAATTTTGGAGAATTCTCACCCTGGTTGTCATTATCTCGGCTTACTGTCAGAGTTGCAAGATCTGTCACATCAACTTCCATGACATTCTCGGAGTCTATTAATAAAATACTATAATTTTTTTCTGGATTAATGACATGTAGGGTAGAGGAGGCAAGTTCGACAACCACAGCCAGCTTTTTATCTAAATTCTCACTGATCACCGTCCAAGGAACAGTGAGTTCAAGTCCAGCTGATTTTGCATTGCTACCAATTTGCACATTGTTGACGATCGAATATTGTGAAGGTTGTAATGCAATTGTATTACTCGGTAATAAATTTTGTTGAATCAAAGTAGCAATTGTATCTGTTGAGGTAACCACTTCAACGTTAAAAGAAGAACCTGGGAAACTTGCTAAACTAATCCCTAATGGGATGGTTAATCCAGAAGACGAACTTTCGTAGTTAATCTGATTTTTAGCTTCAATAATTGATCCTGCACCATTGGTTAGTGAGATATAATGAATATCTTCCGAAGTTATTAAATCTTGTGTACTCAATATGATTATACCTGTATCATTCTCTTTATCAATGGCATTACCCTTTCCGGCATTCGTGATTGTATAACCGATAACAATTTTTTTTCCGTAATATTTTTCAACCTCGGTTCGCGTAATTACTGTATTAAAAACTGTTGAGTCCGCCCCGAAATTTATTTTCGTGGAATTTGGAAGTAATATTGACTCAGCTTTGATAGCAATATATTCGTTTCCTAGATTATTGCTGGTGATGTGTGTTTGTGCAGCCTGTTGATCCACAGCCAAAGAAACTTCAAATGCCTTAGAAGCTGGGGTATTCAAATAAACGCTTACGGGAATAGTCACACTTTCATTGGTTTTGGTTACCGTCCCTGCAATATCTCCTGATCCTACAGTAGTTGCACTACCTGGATTGATTTTGAATTCTTGAAGCGCCTCATCTTCGCAGCTAAATATTAATGCTGCTAATAGTGCTAATGCGAAGAACTTTTTCATATAAAATATTTCTAATTTCATAATTGGTTTATTTATCAATCCATACACGACCATCCAAATCCCAACTGATCTGTCTAGGCACTTTCAACCAACTTATAATTTGGGTTGAGATGTCAATTGTTCTTGGAACAAGTGCACTTAACGTTTCAGCCGAAGGAGCACAAATAAAATCGTTTAATTGCAAGATTTGATAGTTATCACTTGCTGTGTTTAAATGTGCTTGTGTTGGACCTTCATCCATAATTAAGTCTTGATCTTTGCTGTTCATAGGCCAATAGGCTGCCAACAAATCTATATTTGGGTGATTAGGTTCGATTCCAATTTCGCAACTAAACTGTTTCACTGTTTCTGGAGATAATGCCGCTTTCCAGAATTTAACATCAGCTAGATACGCATCCGATCTCCAACCTTCTCTAGTCTCTAAAAAACCGATTCTAAATTTAGCTGTTGATGTAATTGATCCCCACCCTGTAATATCTCCCTCTTTAGAGAGAACACCATTTGTGTATAATTTAACGATGCGTTTGCCATCAACTGTTGCCCCTGTAACCGTTATTGTGTTCCAAGTTCCTCGATTTAAATTTTTTTCAGCTTTTATTTCACCGGTACCTTTATCACCCCTGGCATTGAAAATCCATGATTCACCCGCTAAGTGTATGACCCATCCTATTCCATCAGTTTCCCGATCCCAAGCACCTTGCCAATGTTTACGTTTTCCAATTACAGAAGGATAACTGAAACTATAATTGTTATTTCTACCTTTATTCTTTTTGATTTTTAATTCAATGGTGAAATCGTCACTGTCTAGGTTAAAGATGCTGTTATCACCAGAATCTAATTGAGCATAATTGGTTTCTTTAAATTGCATGAAATCGCCAATAAATTTATTCCCAATAAATGGTTTTCCAATAAATTTAGTGGTAAAGGTAGGGGAGTATATAACTGTAAAAGTATTCACTAGAGGATTACTAAATATTGTGTTATCGTTTTGAGAGTCAGGGATTTCGTGTTCACCTCCCTGACTTGATGTAATAATGACTAACCAGTTTTCCTTTTCATAATTTTCTCTTGATTTTAAAGCTTCAAGCAACTGGCCAACTTGGTTATCAAATTTTTCGATCGCAGCTTTGTAACCGGGCTTGGAACTATCATAACCAGAAATTTTACCTGCCTCATCAATTCCAGTAAAATGGCCGGTGATAAAGGATAGGTTTTCTTGCTTTATTTCATTTAATAATTTACTTGTGGCATCATCATCGTTTTGTGCTTGTTGATGATTAATTTCCTGTCCAAAATTAGAAAGGAATAATGAATTTGAACTTACCATGCTCATCTGAGTAGAATCCTTAAGATTTTCCTTAATTCTTTTAAAAATGAGGGGATAAGCATCAAATTTATTGTTTTCAAAATTATTATCACGAACTCCATGTTTCAGGTAATTCACTCCAGTGAAAATATTCGACCAATTGGACCCAATACCCACCGCATTTTCCTCACTCAAGGAATTCCAAGAATAAATTGAATGGGGAAGGATTGCAGTAATGTTTGCAGGTTTTGTGACCCTGACGGATTCACCTCGTGCACCATCTGCAATCAACAGTAGTACTTTAGGTTTACCATAAATAACATCTACGGTATCTCCTTCTACATCTGGAATTACTTTGCTAAATTCTTGATTGCAAGAACTTACCGAGAATCCTAGTAAAATAAGTAATGAAAAGGATATGTGTTTTATAATTTGATTCTTCATAACGTTAGGTTTATTCGATAATAATTCGAGTTATATTTCTTGCATCTATATTGTTGAATTTTGTAAATGAACCAAGTAGCAATAACGCTCTTTTTTGATCGTCTGACTTTGTTTCAATTACCTGTTCTAAATGTCCTCTAAACTCTCCTGAGTTATTCATTCCGGGTACCAAATCACCTTTACTATCAATAATCATAAAATTTTGCCTGGTTATTCCATTATACTCAATGAAACTTCCTCCGACCACTATCAGACCATCATCTAATTGTTTTGCATAGGTTGGAACTCCTCTTCCAAAATTTTTGACCTTAAATGAATTGTCAATTTTTCCATCTTCGTTTAAGAGGACCATTCTTGGACTGGAGGTACCATTGTAGGTTTCAAACAAACCAACAGCGATATATTTTTTTGTAACCTCATTATAGGTTACTTTATTGATGTTATAATTAGCACCCTCACCTCCAGGATTAAATGTGGGATCCAGAGTTCCATCCGCATTTAATCGAGTGATATATCCTCTTGCTTGTCCATCAAACATTTTGAATCTACCAAAAATGATTGTTTTTCCTTTCAGAGGTCCAGATTCGTGATAGAAGGACGATATCGGCCCGTTAGCCCCCGGTAAGGCCTTCCCTCCAACAAAACGGAATGTTTTATCTAAGGTTCCGTCTAAATTTAACAACGCTACCGAACGGATTTCTGTACTGTCTAAAATGATTGAATCCCGGGTTTCCATAAAGTTTGGTTCTCCATAAATCCTATTAATATGAAAACGGAAATCACCTACAGCTAAAATTTTTCCATTGTGATTATAAATCTGATCCACACCTGAATTGAAACCTCCATTGAAACGAGGATAATATTTTATTGTATCCAACAAAGGTGGAGGTCTGAAAGGACTAACTGGCATAGTGTCTATTTTACCAGTTAGTTCAATTCTAGTTAAATTTGAGATATTATCTGTTCTTTGATCGTAACCAGAGAAAGAACCCGAAAGGTAGTAATGATTCTGAATTTGAATTATGGAAGATAAAAATCCATTTGCTCCATTACCTACGCGAAAGCTAGCATCATATTGTCCATCTTTGAATGTTCTAACAATTCTATTATTTGCTTTGATTAGTCCTTTATTTTCATAGTTATTGAAAGCACCTATGACAATATTCTTTCCTTCGATTGTCGTTAAAATACCGGATACGGTACCATTTGTTCCAAATTTTGCTTGCCATGTGGGGTCAAGTTTTACTAATCCTTCTACCTCGAAGTTGGGACCGTAAATAACTACATCATCTATAAAAATTGATGTAATGCCAGTACTTGCAAAAGACGGGACCTTTACTGTAATTTCTTCCTCAGTGATGTTGAGTATTTCAGCTTTTTGCCCATTGAAAGTAAAAATCGCTTTATCCTTAAAATCACTTAAACCTGAAACCTTAATTTTAACCTGATCCCCTGGTCCTCCAATTTCGGGAGAAGGTTTTTGAGTCCGTTCCATCACTATACCAAGTGGGGCTTTGCCTTGTTCATAGGGTTCTGAATGAAATTCGATTTCTTTAGAACAAGAACAAATTGCAACAAGACAACCAATACTAAGTATATATTGAAATAATATTTTCATAATCTTATCGTTTACTTTGAATAACATCTGCAATTATTGTTGCCCCACCATCTAGGCCGAAGGCAGTATTTTTGTAATTTAATACATGAATTACTCCATTTTTTGGCTGTATATCTGAACTTGAAATAGGATAACTTTGATAATTATCAGGATTCATCGGGTCAAATATGTAAGATAAATGTAATTGCCTATATCCCATGTATTTTAAAACACTTCCTCCTCCAACAGCGTCATTATAGACGACGCCAATATTACTAACGTTTCCTGAAAATGCGATGTAGTTTTGACCTGGGTATACATTTAGTAAACTAAAATCAATTTGTGGATAATCTGCTAGTTTGTTCTTACCACGGAACATATACTTTAACAAATGGGTCTGCCAAATATTAGGTTCAATATCACTTAATTTAGTAATTGTATCTAAGCCTAAATAATAGAGTTCTCTATTTAAACCACCCTTGTCAATTGATCCAATTAAACTTTTAATATCAGGATCACTTGGTGCGAAAAAAGTAAATTCTTCATTAGTAAATGTTTGTTCAAGACCTGCAAGTCGAATAATTTCAGCTATTGAGTCAAATAAAATCGGTTTTGAGTCTAAATATTCCAATATGCTACCATCAAATTCCGCTTGAGCTAGGCCACCGTCTTCATAATAATCGTCTTTATTACAGGCGCTTAGAGTTATTATGCTGAATAAAATCAACAAAATAGTATTGGGTTTAAATATTTTTTTCATAATTAACGTCCTATTGTAGTCCAATATTCATTTAATTCCATTTCTGTATTATAGTTCATCGCGCTCGGATCAATTGGCCATGTCCAACCACCCCTGTTAAATTGGTCAAGACTCAGTGGACTCATTGTCCATTCTGCATTCAGTATTCTTCTTGTCCTTATTAAATCAAAATAACGGTGACCTTCTCCAATCAATTCTCTACAACGTTCCATGAAGATAAAATCCTTTAATTCTGCACCTCCACTTCCTGAATACCTTGTTGCTTGTGCTCGATCCCGAACCATGTTAACCGCAGCAATTGCTTCATTATCTTTATTTCCCATTTCAGCTAAAGCCTCGGCATACAGAAGAACAGCATCTGAATATCTAAAAATGATAAAACTATTGTCTGGATTTTTGTCCTCATTTCCCGAAGCATACACATTGGTGCCGAACTTTCTAAGAACGAATTGACCATCGTCTGAAGTGATATCTTCAAACCATAATTCTCTACGTTTATCAGCAACTCCCTCAGGATAAATTTGATTCATGTAAGTTGAAATGTAATAACAATGGCTTAATTGATTTGTAAAACGTGGAAATTTATATGGCCAGCGAAGAAAATGATCCCAAAATGGCGCTAGAGCCGCAACATTATCACCATAATTAATACTTCTGTAGAATTCAAATAATGATTCTTCACTACGACCTTTTGTAACCGTTGCCCAATTTTGATCATTAAATGGAGCAATTAATTTGTGTTGGCGATTATTAATTAATTCACTACCCAAAGTTGCTGTGGCCGTGAGATATTTCTGCTTGTTTGGATTGTCAAAGGATGAATTCCACATATTCATATGCATCAAAAGAGCTATGATTGCACCTTTAGCTGGGCGAGCTCCCCTTAAAGCAGGGTCATTAAAGGACCATGGCATTTTGTCTTTTTCTGGCATCAGTTCCTCTATGCACTTATTTAAGACAGACACAAGGTTTTCTCTACCTAGGGCTTGTGTATGATAAGGATCTGTATAGTAGGGAACATCACCATATAATCGAACCATCCAAAAGTAGGTGAAACAACGTATAAATTTAGATTCAGCAATGTATCTGACTTTTTCCGTTTCACTAACTCCTGGTATCCCTTCTTCTAGCTTGCTTATCAATATGTTAACACTTTGAATAACTTCATAGTATTTTTTCCAATTGGTAATCAAACGCATGTTGTACCATTCAAACTGAGAAGAATTTATCGCCGTCAATAAATCGTTTTTACCTAATACCTCGATTACTTTTCTAGCATCGTAGCTATTGGCACCATCGGAGACAAAAATTTCACCAGATCTAGCCTCACCAATCGCGCCCATAACCCATGTTTCATTGATTTTGTCAAAAAAACGACTATATATAAATGCTAAGTTACTCTCAACATCTTCTAGTGATTGATAGTAATTATTTCCAGTTAATCTATCAATTGGTTCTACGACAAGGTAATTTTTACATCCATTGAATGTAAGTACTAGTGCCAAACCAAGTCCAATTCGTATTAATTTATTTTTAATTAAGTTTTTCATAATTTTTAAAATGAAAGATTAAAACCTAATGTGTATGACCTAGGTACAGGATATCCGTTTGATTGATCACGACCCAAATTTGTTACATTTTCCGGATTCGGTCCTGAATACTTAGAGAAAGTAATGACATTGTCCATGGATCCATATATGCGGAATCGTTCCAATCTAAATCTTCTTAAAAAATCACGATCGAAAACATAGGCCACAATTATATTGTTGATTTTAAAATAACTCCCGTCTTCTTCCCATAAGGTTTGATCATATCGGAATGGCCTTACACTAGAATTTCTAGAATAATCATATGGATATGGGTATTTTGCAACGTCACCATCTTTTAACCAGATATCCAGATCACTAATTGGAACAACTGATTTAGAGGCAAAAGGGTCTTTCAATAAATCTAGACGTTGAGCAAGGGCATAATTTAAAATTGTTCTTTTGGCAGTATACGAAGCATATATTGATAATTGGAAATTTTTGTATTGAAATGAATTCTGCATTCCTCCGGTAATTAATGGTTGTGAATTTCCTGATCGAGAATAATCCCGGTTATCCAATATATAATCTCCATTTCTATCAACATAGATTGGATCCCCTGCTTGGAAAAAAGTTCCATTGGCCGTACGATATCTTAAACCGGTAACGGGATCAACAGGAACATCCTGATCCGTTGCGTACACTCCAATGTTTTGCAATAAATAATTCGATAAAGATGAAGTCCCAACCCGATTAACCATATGTAATAAATCAGCAGAATTATCCCAACGAATAAACTGACCTCTATAATGACTAGGTAGTTGCAATAATATATCCTTGTTGTAGGCTCCATTTACAGAGAATGTCCAACTAAATGCATTCGATGTAGGAATGGGCCTGATATTGATTGCCATCTCGTGTCCATAATTCGCAACACCAGCATCGTTTGAATATAGTTTTCCGAAACCAGCCATATTACTCAACATGGCATCAAATAATAAATTATCAACCTGTTTGTAATAGGTGTCGTATACTAAATCTACCTTTCCATTAAATAGGTTTAAATCCAATCCTGCATTGTACTGCATTGAAGTTGTTGGCTTAAGATTGGGATTTGGGATAAAATCATAATTGATACCAATACCATTGACTTGATTGTATCTTCCAGATATATCGTATCTACCATAAACACGTTCTAATGTACTTGTTGGCATTACATTTACACCCCAAGTGAAACGTAGGGAAGCTAAATTAATCCAGGGTAGGGATTCAATCCAATTCTCGTGATGAATGTTCCAGCGGACTCCAATTGCGGGGTTCTTCGTATATAGGTTCTCAAATCCATTAGCAGAAGAACCATCTAAACGGTAAGATAAATCTACAACATATCTGTTTTTATAGTTATAACTAGTTGCAAAGGCAAAAGATAGGGCTTTTTCATTCCTGAAATTACTTAAAACACCTCCTCCTCTTGAAAAGTAACCATCGAAACCTAATGGTCCTTCAAACTGATCGTTAGGGGTTCTCGCTTGTTGGATGATTGAATTTTGCCTTGTTACATGTCGAACCTCGTTGAAAAAATTGATGAAAATGTTATGATCTTCTTTGATCGTTTTACTATAATTTAAAATATTTCTATTATAGAGCTGAGATTCACGTCCTGCAAATGAATATACATTTGAGAATTGACCAGCAGCTGCCGCAGGCACAAATCGATCCTCATTATTAGAAGCAAATTCATAACTTAAGGCTGATCTCAACCTCAGTCCATCAATAATTTCAAATCCCGCTTCTATAAATGGCCTAATTAATTTTGAACTGTTATCATTTTTAGTTTTTATTGCAGCAAGATAATCTGAATTAGCTGTATAAAATCCTGGAGGAGGAAGTAATGTTGAATTCATTCCTCCATCAGAAACTCCCGTCTGCAGAATACCTGTACCATCCCCTTTATTCTGTTTACCTAATTGGGCAAAAACTTGTCCGGTAAAATCAAACCGAGGAGTTGGCTTATAATCCATTCTTAAATTTGCTGAATAGCGATTGAAACCTGTGTTTCTGATTACACCGGTCTCCCCATAGTATCCTAAATTACTTTTATAGGAAAGAATTTGATTTCCACCATCTAAACTTAAATTGTGATTTTGATTAAACGTGTTCTGATAAAAAAGACTTTGCCAATCGGTCGAATTATTATAATAGGCATTCAAGCTATCCGCGAGACCAGGAGTGTCCATTATTTTATCTATTTCATCCTGGTTTCTTGCATTTTGAAGAATCTGCCAAAGTTTTATTTGTCTTTCCATGTTTCCTCCTATAGTTTCTCTTAATTTAGGAGGGGTCTTCATAAATGTACTGTGGGTATAATTGATCCTAGGTACTTCCGAATTTCCTCTTTTGGTTGTAATAATAATTACACCATATGCGCCCTGAGAACCATATAATGAAGTTGCTTGTGCATCTTTGAGAATTTCAATACTTTGAACATCCTCTGGAGGAATTAACGATAGGGGACTAATGCCAGGGCCTTGTTGTTGAAGTCCAAATTCAGAAGCTCTATCTGCATCCATAGGAACACCATCTATTACATAAAGTGGAGAGGTGGGCATTAAGATGGATTCATTTCCAGAACCAGTTGTAGAGAGTGTTGATAATCCCCGAATTTGTGTTGACCCTCTAAATCCCGGGGCACCTGTATTGACCTGTACATTAAGTCCTGGTACTTTACCCTGCATCAATTGCTCTAAGTTGGCTACCGGTACATCCCTTAGATCTTTTTCTCCTAAAGTAAAAGATGAGCCCGTTGATGTTTCTTTTTTACGAGCCACATAACCTCTAACAACAACTTCTTCTACTTGATCTTCTGATGTACTCAATTGGACATTTATAACGGTTTGATTAGCTTTAACGGTCACTCTACGTTGATTAAATCCAACACCTTTAAAGATTAAAACCGTGTTGGGAGCCACGCTTACAGTAAAACTTCCATTGTCTGAAGTTGCAGTAATTGCTCTTTTATTTGTTGCATCTTGAATTGTTACCCCGCCAATACCTCGTTTAGATTCATCGACTACTTTACCAGTTATTTGCTGATTTTGAGCCATCACCGATTGGATGGAAAAAACCGCCGATAGGATAAATATTAATATGTTAGTTTGAAATTTCATATAGGCTAAATTTTAGTCATCCTCAAATTTTGGGTTCTCATTTCGGAAATGGAAAACAATTTCCCAATCTCCTTTTTTATAAATTCTAAAATCTAATCCGAAGTCGGCAATTTGTCGGAATCCTCCAAAAGTTATTCTAGAATAGGCAAATTTTACTCTAGCGGTTCCGCCATCTGCAAAATCAGTTTTGAAATTTGTTAAAGGAATAGGGTAGGCTACATCATATTGTACATGTTCTTCTGTAATTTCCTTGTTGAAGCCATGTACTAAAAGATCCCATTTAGTTTCGTTGAATTTATTGGGGTTAATGAAATTTCCATTTTTTCCCATAAATTTGAATCGAAGACTATTTCCATTACCACCTGTAAAGGGCCTGATATAGACTACAATATCTTTTTTAATATTATTATTCTCTAAACGTAGTTCAGAATTTTCACCAATGACATTCCCAGAAATCCAACTTGGGATAATATAGTCTTGTCTTGTTGTGTCCTTCGGTCTTTGTGGATCAGGAGCTTTGCCACCTGTGTAGGGGTTAATATCGGTATCTGGATAATAGTTTCTCTGCCTCCAGGGTATGATTTGGAAGTCCTTGATAATTTGCGTACCTCCGGAGTTTTGAACTTTTAAATCAAAATAGCGAATTTCTTGTGTTTTTAATACAGTGTCTATAGGTCTTGGAGTAATCAGTTCATTAGTCGCAGAAGGCCACATAATAAATCTACCGTTTGAGTCCACCTCAAATAATGGTTTTTCTACAAGTTGTCTTTTCGCTTCAATTTCTTCCAACGATTTTTCCAAACCATCATATTCAGAAATCCATACGTATGTTTGCTTTTTTTGAAAAAGGTCTTCTACCGCTCTTCCATCTCCATATCGTGGATTGACAATTTCAAACTTCATTGGAAGTGTTGAGTTGTCAGCCTGAAGTGATGTAAAAACACTGTAGCGACCTAATGTTGGCTCTAGGATTTTATTGAGGTAATTTATTTCCTCACTCATAAAATCTTTGTCTTCGGGTAGATTATATAAATCTGTGCAGGATGTTAGCAATCCATAGCTTCCTAAGAAGACACAGAATAATCGGATACTATTCGAAATTTTCATAATTTGTCTTTTCAGGTTATATTACTCGTTAGTTCCTTTGTTTACACTCCAATCGGCCATTTGAAATGCGTTTCCTGATCTGTTTCTTTGAACATTTAAACGATAGAATACAAATTCAGTAGTGTTGTTGATCCAAAATACGCGCTGCTGGAATCTTCCTGTAAATTCTTCGCCGCTTCTTGAATCTAAGGTCTCCCAATTTTCTCCATCGTGGGAGGCTTGTAATGTCCAATCTATTGGGTCTCTCTCGACAGCGTCATTGGCAGATGTCAACGTATATGCGTTTGCTGCAGTTGCTTGATTTAATTCAACTTGCATCCAAACACCGCCAAAATCACCAAGAAAGAACTTTGTCTCGCTATTACCGTCAAAAACATATTTTGACGCTTCCACAGCATTTTCTCCACCACCTGTTTCTCTGGAAACTGAGAAAGTTCCTCCAACAGTCTTGAACAGGTTTGGAGGTGGAGGAATAAAGGTGAAGCGTGTGACAAAATCATTAAATCCAAAAATGTGATTCGGAGATAAAACATGGATCATTCCATTATCTGCCTCGATGTTAATGGATGCGGTTGTAGCAGTAATCCAATTCCGGTTAAATTGACTGTTTTTTGTATCACTATACTCAATGACCTTAGGTCCACCTTCTTCAAATCCTGAAGATGTTGCCGTAGTCAATTTAGCATTCATACGTCTTTTATATTTGTAATCATACAGCAGTAAACCATCCTTTGTTAACATTGAGTCACTTGAATAAAGACCCCGAATGACATACTGAGCCATCATCGTGTCTAAATGTTTTAATTCTAAATTTGAAAGGTAGCCTAAGGGCTTATCAGATTCTTTTCTCGTATTATTTAAGTTCTCAATGGCTAGTTGGAAACTTGAATTTGTTGGTGCAAAAAAAGTAATGTTCGTACTGTCTTTTAAAATTGAATTAATGTTAGTCCGATCGATAACATTGCGTAATGAATCGAAAATACCAGGTTTGCTTTCTATGTAGTCTAGTATACTTCCGTCAAACTTAATTTTTTGTACAGTTTGATTGTAATAACCTTTGTCTTTGGAACACCCAATAAACAAAAGCAATAGAAGGAGACAAATATAATATTGATTTACTTTCATGATTTTGCGGATTATTTCCAAAACTCATTTTGGGTTAATAAATTGTTTTCAGATAGGACTTTAGAGTCAATTGGCCAATAAATTCCGTCATTTCTAATAAGCTGATTCACATCTGAATCATCATTACGTATTTTATGGTGGCGTATTAAATCATACCATCTATGTCCCTCGCCCATTAATTCACGATTTCTTTCCTTGAAAATAGCATCGATTAAATCTCCGTTCTTAGCGGCGGAGTAGGGATTTAATCCTCTTCTTTCGCGGATTGTGTTGAGTAGCTCTATTGCTCCGTTTTGTTCTCCAATTGTTGCCAATGATTCTGCTCTTAACAAATACATGTCTTCAAGCCTTGTAAACACAGTTGCGCTCGAATAAAATCTGAATGTAGGGTCAGTTACTCCACCCATGATACATTTTATTTTACTGAATATTGGGTATTGACCATTGAAATTTTTGAAATACACCTCGGTAGTAGGATTTCCCAAAGTGTCAGCACTAAAGCGCTCATCAGTTGGCTCATCAAAAAACTCCAGTATTTTGTCTTTTGGAAGGTACATATCTGGAATACTTTTATTCACCACCGGTGAAGCTAGGGTAAGTTCTTCAATATGCCCAGTAAATGACCCCTCAACATGATTGTATACATGGCCAAAAGCTAAAAGTTGATTGCTGTTTTTGTCATAGAAAAATCCATTTGGATCTGTTAGTGTATTGGTATTTAATAAACCTAGGCTTCCTTTACTTGCGTTATCGATTACAAATTTAGAATAAGCCGCAGCATTGGGATAGTTGCTTTGCCAAGCAGCAACATGAGCAAGAATTGCATATGCAGTTGTTTTACGGGCTAAAGCTCCAGACCACCGGGAGGCAAATTCATTGTAATAATTTCCTTGTTGTTGTTCATCGTTAACACTATATAAATAAGGAAGGTCATCTGCGGATTTTTGTAATTCGATCTCAACCCAAGCTAATATTTTAACTTGATCCTCTCTGGGATGATTAGTGAAACTTCCTTCGTTTGATGAGATGATTAAAGGAACATCTCCCCATATCCGTACCATGTAGAAATAAGCGAATGCCCTTAAGAATCTGGCTTGAGCAATATCAACAACCATATTGTTGTTAGTGTACCTGGGATCATTTTCCTTCACCTCTGATATTCGCTCTAGGAATATGTTTGCTGCGTTTACTACAGCATACCATCGTCTCCAGCTTTTAAGATCATTCATTATTCCGAATGAGGCATTTAAGTTATTATTTGCAATTGCTTTTAAGTCTTGTCTTAAAGGAATTGAGTAGTCTCCAGAACGTACCTCTCCATATAACCAGTGGGCATTATGATCATTCAATGCAGATTTGGTTAGCCCATAAATTCCCATTAGTGCCGCTCTGGAATCTTCCATTGTTAACCACATGTTTTCCTCCGAAACTAAACGTGTCGAATTGATATCAAGCATTTTTTTACAGGAAACGAATACTTGACTCAATATGATTAATAGTATAATTGATTTTTTCATGATTGGGTTACAGTTTAAGTTTAAAGCCTAGCGCGAACGTTCTTGGAATCGGTAAAGAATAACCTTGATCATGACCTAAGTAGTTCACAAGTTCAGGATCACGACCTGAGTAATTGCTTATTGTAAACAGGTTATTTGCTGATAGATAAACATACAAGTCTCCATTTTTACCCAATTTATTGTTTAAAACACTTTTAAAGTTATATCCTACTGATGCTGTTCTTAACTTTACAAAAGAGCCGTTTTCTAGAAATAAGGTCTGATTGGATTGGTAAGGACTAACTGAACTCCAAGGATTATATAGAGGGTACATTGAATAATCACCTCTATTTTCCCAAAATGTAATTTCTTTTATGGAATTGATATTACTTGAGTTTTCATTCTCGATAAAATTGAAACGATTCGCCATCTCCTGGTTGATGATCTTTCGTCCTAAATTGAAATAAAAATTTAAATTCAGGTCTAAGTTTCTGTAAGTAAACATGTTGTTCCATGAACCACTCAATTTTGGAATAATATTCCCTTTAAGTATTTTATCCTCTTTATTTATCTGATGATCACCATTAGTATCTGACCAGATTGGATCTCCAGCCTTTAAAATAATTCCGTTATAGGTTAATTTTTTTCCATCAAAAGATGGCACCTCTTGATCAGTGTTGTACATACCTTGATTATCGTATACCCAGAAAGCATCAATTCTTTCACCGACCTTTAACAATCGGTTATCCACCTCAATCTGATCTAGTCCATCTGGGAGTGCCAATAACTTATTTGTATTTAAACCCAATGCAATTCCAGAGTTCCAACCTAATTTTGCCCCCTTTAAAATGTCGCCACTGATGTTAAGATCAAGACCCATATTTCTAACATCCATACCACTTGCGTATTGATATTTATAGCCATAATCTTTTTTTCCAGGTAACTTGATTAATTGATCTTTAGTGTCTCTTAAGTAAAAGTCTAAACCAATCTGAATATTTCTCTGTTTAAAACCGAGATCAAACCCTACATTAGCCATATCTGAATAGCTCCAGGGAATATCATATCCCACCCAACCTACATCATATGGTCTAACTAGTGCCGCAAACCCATTGTATCCAGGAACGATTGCATTCCCAGTGTACCCGATTTGCGCTGTATAACTCGGACCTTGAGAGTAATTGTCAAAGGTATTGTATATGCCAATTCTGCCTAGACTTGCTCGTATATTGAACAGACTAACGCTCGAATTATCTTTTATGAAGTCGTTTTTAGCATTCCATCCCAATGATAGTACCGGAGAAAAGAACCACCTTGATGTTGGCTGCGCATTCGAGGAGCCGTCGTATCTAAGGGTAACTGCAGCTGTGTAGCTTTCATCATATGTATAAGACGCCTTACCATAAATATTTATCATATTATGTTTTGTACGATCAAGGAATTTATAGACTAATTGACGAGGGAAAGCTGTTGGATTTAAGTAATTAGAATTTCTTGGATCTGATTCTAATAAATTTAATTTAATGAAATCATTTACTCCTTTGTATGCATAGGCATAGTTGTATTTGTATACATCCCATATAAAACTATTTCCAGCTTCTAGATAAAGATAATTTGGACCGCTCTGGAAATCATATGTTAGTTGATGATCTACATTAATACGCTGGTTATAACCATAATAATTTGAAGCAAAATTGCTGTTTTCGAGGATTGTGCTTGGATAAAACAAATCGCGATATCCTTCGTTATAATCTACTGCAAATTTGGTTCTGTATTTAAGCTTTCCAATTTCAAAATGAAAGCGGAAAAACCCTTCTAGAATGTTGCTAAAGTTATTGTCAAAACTTTTGTCGAACTCTTTAAGATATAAATCATAAACATCTTTGTTAGGGGCTAAAGGTGCTCCCAAATCTGGAAAATAACCCATCATTGCAAAACGATTTTGTAGATTCCGATTTCTATCCCTTCCAACTCTGCTTGCATTAAATAAGGTTTCGAAATTTAACCACTTAAATGGACGTAGATTCAGAAAAAATCTTGCATTATATTTATCAAATTGAGTATCATCAGCGATTCCTGTAGTTCGTACATTGCCTAGTGAAAACTGAAAAGTAGATCTACTCCCGCCACCTGCAACATTGGCATTTATACCATGATTTAGTCCATTCTGATAATAACTATCACTCCAATTTGATGGTCCATAATAATTATTATTTAATGAATCACTCAAGTAAGTTGGGTATACATCATCATCATTGAATTTTCCATTGGTTGTATACAAATCGTAAAATTGACGACGAAACGCACTCTCATAAGCTCCATTAATGGTTGTTACGCCTGGTCGTTGAGATATTCCGATATAGCTGTTAATGGAAATTCGTTTATCGCCATCACCCGCTATTTTTTTCGAGGTGATTTCGATCACTCCATTCGCACCTAATGGACCATATGTTGAAGTTGCTGATAAATCTTTGAGCACTCGTATACTTTCAATATTATCAAACTCAAAGTTTGCTAAAAGATTGTTTTCAGTTCCAATTCTCTCGATATCAAAGTTTTGAATATCAAAAGCGAAGGGATGTTCACCAATCAACGGGATACCATCTAAAACGATTAAGGGTTGAGTACTATAGATATCTCTTGTTGATAAAATTGGTTTGCTTATTCCCCTGACAAACATCTGTAGGTTAGTTCCAGGTTCACCTGTTGATTCAGAGACATAAACTCCTGCCAATTCGCCTTTGATATGCTGCTGAAGACTGTTCCCTGTAATCAATGACGCGTTTTTCATTGATTTTAAATAATCATATTTTGGAACTTCTAATTCGTACAAAGCCTTTAGTTCAGAAACTGGGTCAATTTTAATTGAATCCCCTTTTTCTTGCGGAATAGTGTCTTGTAAGGGTGCGTTGGATTGATTTTGCTTAAATCCATAGGAACTACCTGAAGAAATGAGCAACAGAATCAATAACGACTTAAACTTCCATATTACACTCATAGTAATAGTGCGTTTTAAGTGATAAATAAATAATTTATAAGTAAACGATAAATGGGCTGCCTATAATGCTATAGGACATATTTTAAGTTTATTTAGGCAAATAAGTTTATTTAAAATTTATAACGATTTAGAAATTCTCTTATAAATCTATCAACCATACTTTTTCATCATTGATAATAAAACGTTTTAGCATCTAATTTTCAAAAACATTAAATTAAAAAATGAAATTCAGTAAGAATAAAATAACCCGGTTCCCTTTTCTTATGTTAGGACTGTATAAAATGTTTTGTGGTATTGGTTCATAATGGTTTCTGTTTAATGATTTGTTTATATTGGTTTACGAATTTATAAATAAAAATCGTTTTAGCAAATTTTTTTTAAAAAAAATAATCATTAATACAGCTTTTCTGCTTATGAAAGGTTTAAAGCAGAAAAGTGTAACGGGTAGTAGATGGAATACAAAAACCTATTTTTTCAACTGCCAGGATAAAATTCGAGTAATTTTATTCCCCTGAGTCATTTTTGTAACTTGAATATTGCTGATTTTATGATATTCTAAAATTGCTTTTAAGGGTTTGAGCGTGTCTTTATTCGAAACCAACGAACTACAAATTCCTATTTGATCCTTAAATTTAAAGCTTTCGTAGATTAATTGAGTAATGAATTTTTGTTCACCCCCTGGATACCATAATTCATTGGAGAGCCCTTGAAAATTAGCGTATATGTTTTCAACCTCTTTATGGAGTTTTTGATTTTTTTTCTGTACAGTACCAAAATAATCATCCCTGGATTTGTAAAAGGGGGGATTGCACATTATGGCATCAAAAAAGTCCCCATTTTGGATAATATTAGTTAAGGTATTTCTGGAATCATCTTGTTCACGAATTTCAATAGCTTTATACAGCTCAGGATTTTTCGTTAATAATGATTTAGCATGTATGGTGGAAGGTTTATGTATTTCAGATCCAACAAATTTCCATCCGTATTCCTTGTTACCTAAAATAGGATAAATAAGGCTAGAACCTGTACCAACATCTAATATTTTAACCTTTTTATGATTTTTATTGGTAATTAAATCAGCCAAATGGTGAATATAATTTAATCTTCCAGGTATAGAAGGGCATAAGCTTCCTTCTAATATCTCCCAACCTTTGATTGAGTAACTACTTTCTAATAATGCTTTATTCAATAAAAATACACTTTCGGGATTCTTGAAGTCTATGGTTTTTCGACCATCAGGAAGTACTTGAACGTGTTTCTTTAGTACATGAACGTGCTTGATGAGTTTTGAGAAGTCGTAATCCTGGTTAAATTTATTAGCAGGATGTAGATTTTTTGATGTTTTTTCCATTATAATTATAGAGGGCAAAGATATCTATTAATTAGCAGAATGCTTGAAACTAATATTTTATTAAAGAAATATAATTAAAATACCGATCAATAACTAAAAAATTGGATGGGATGGGATATACTGGTCCGGAAGCTACAATGATTCTAGATTACCTATCTTTAAAATAAAAATCCTACTCAAATATTAAGTAGGATTTTTACTTTAAAATACTCAACTTATTTATTTCTATTTTCAATCCATTTACGAGCATTTACAAATGCTTCTATCCAAGGAGTTACCTCATCTTGTTTTCCTTTTGGATAGTGGGCCCAATGCCATTGAAAAACTGAGCGTTCAATATGTGGCATAGTTACTAAATGGCGACCTGATTTATCGGTCATCATTGCTGTATTATAATCTGCACCATTTGGGCTATGAGGATAATCTGCATATGCATATTTAGCCACGATCTGATACTTATCTTCTGAATAGGGAAGGTTAAATCTACCTTCACCATTAGAGGTCCATACACCTAAAGTCGCTCCAGCTAAACTTGAAAGCATAATAGAATTGTTTTCTTGAATGGTAACAGATACAAAGTTGGATTCATGTTTTTGAGAAATATTATGAACGAGTTTGCCATGTATTTCATGATCAGGATTAATTAACTCCAATTCCATAAATAACTGGCATCCGTTACATATGCCAACAGAAAGAGTGTCTGAACGAGAATAAAACTTTTCTAAAGTTGTTCTCGCTTTTTCATTGTAAAGGAAAGCACCAGCCCAGCCTTTGGCTGATCCTAATACATCTGAATTTGAAAATCCACCAACTGCCCCAATAAATTGAATATCATCTAAAGTTTCTCGACCTGAGATTAAATCAGTCATATGGACATCTTTAACATCAAATCCTGCCAAAAACATAGCGTTTGCCATTTCTCGTTCAGAGTTAGACCCCTTTTCACGAATAATTGCTGCCTTTGGACGTGGGCTTTGAGGATCATGTACAGGTCTTTTCCCGGTGAAGTGTTGAGGGAAGGTATAAACCAATGGTTGATTTTTGTAATTTTCGAATCGTGCTAATGCGGTACCATTTTTAGATTGTTTTTGATCCAGCAAGAATGAGGTCTTAAACCAAGTATCTCTGGTTTCAATGACATTGAAAACAAATGAGTCTTCATTATTTCTAATAGTTACATCTTTTCCATCGTTTACTGTGCCAATTTTTATTGCTTGGATTCCATCAGTTTCCATTGCTTTCTCAAAGACATTATCGTCTTTCGCTTGTAAAACTAGGGCTATGTTTTCATTAAATAGGGCTTTTACGCTGTCTTTCTCATTGATCCCTGTAAGGTCAAAATTTGCCGCTAAATCAACATCGGCAAAGCACATTTCCAATAGAGTTGTAATTAATCCGCCGGAGCCTATATCATGTCCTGCCACAATCTGCTCTTTTTGTATTAGTTTCTGAATACTGTTGAATGCTTTTTTAAAGAAACTTGCATCTTTAATGGTCGGTACCTCAGAACCTATTTTGTTATTAATTTGGGCGAATGAAGAACCTCCTAATTTGAAACTGTCTTGTGAAAGATTAATATAGTAGATAGAACCGGAGTGCTTTTGAAGAACCGGCTCAATTACCCTGTTAATGTTCGTACAATTCCCTGCGGCAGATATGATAACTGTTCCAGGGGCCATGACATGCGTACCGTCTGGGTATTTTTGTTTCATGGATAAGGAATCTTTTCCAGTAGGGATATTAATGCCTAATTCAATCGCAAAATCGGAACAACCCTTTACTGCTTGATATAGTCTAGCATCTTCACCTGGGTTATTACATGCCCACATCCAATTTGCAGATAATGAAACACCTTGCAAACCATTTTTAATTGGTGCAAAAACGATATTCGATAGAGCCTCTCCAATTGCATTCCTGGAGCCAGCAACTGGATCAACTAATGCTGTTATTGGAGAGTGGCCAACAGTGGTAGCGATGCCTTGGTCTGACTTATAGTCTAAAGCCATCACACCAACGTTATTCAAAGGTAATTGTAGAGGACCTACAGATTGTTGTTTTGCTACTCTGCCACCAACACATCGATCAACTTTATTCGTTAACCAATCTTTACATGCAACTGCTTCTAGTTGCAAAACTTGGTTTAAGTATTTTGGTATGTCTTTTACAACATAAGATAGATCCGCGTATTTGCGTTCTATCTTTTTGTCATTCATGATTGTTTTGGGCGAAGAGCCGAAGAAATCCTCCAAGGCATAATCCATTGGTTTTTCTCCATTTTTTTTCGATTTGAAAGTAAATCTATGATCCTCAGTAACCTCTCCAACGGTATACATTGGTGCACGTTCGCGGTCAGAAACTATTTTCAATTGCTCAAGATCGTCCTCAGAAATAATCAAACCCATACGTTCTTGAGATTCATTCCCAATAATCTCTTTAGCAGATAAGGTCGGGTCTCCAACCGGAAGTTTGTCAAGATCTATCAAACCACCAGTTTCTTCTACTAGTTCTGATAGACAGTTTAAATGGCCTCCTGCACCATGATCATGAATAGAGACAATTGGATTATTGTCAGATTCAACAAATGCACGAATGGCATTTGCAGCACGTTTTTGCATTTCTGGATTGGACCGTTGAATTGCATTTAATTCAATACCTGAACCGAATGCTCCTGTATCTGCAGAAGAAACTGCTGCTCCTCCCATTCCAATGCGATAGTTTTCACCACCCAAAACAACAATTTTATCTCCCTTTTGAGGTTTATTTTTTTTAGCCTGTTCTAGTTTACCGTAACCAATACCTCCGGCTTGCATGATGACCTTATCATATCCCAATTTTTGTCCATTTTCCTCGTGTTCAAAAGTCAAAACTGAACCAGTGATTAAAGGTTGGCCAAATTTGTTTCCGAAATCAGAGGCGCCATTGGAAGCTTTAATCAAAATATCCATCGGAGTTTGATATAACCATTGCCTTTCCTGCATCGCCCTTTCCCAAGGTCGATCGGCCAATAAACGTGAATATGCTGTCATATAGACTGCGGTCCCTGCCAATGGAAGCGAACCCTGTCCTCCAGCTAATCGGTCACGGATTTCTCCCCCAGATCCAGTAGCTGCACCAGAAAATGGTTCAACAGTAGTTGGAAAGTTATGTGTTTCAGCTTTAACAGAGATGACAGAGTCAAACTCCTTTTCCTCATAAAAATCAGGTTTATTGGAAGATTTTGGTGCAAATTGAGTAACCCTAGGTCCTTTGACAAATGCAACGTTATCCTTATATGCTGAAACAATGTCATTTGGATTAGTTTCAGAGGTCTTTTTGATCAATTTAAACAATGAGGTCGGTTGTTCCTCACCGTCAATAATGAATGTGCCATTAAAAATTTTATGACGACAATGCTCAGAATTAGCCTGTGAAAAAGCAAATACCTCTGAGTCCGTTAATTTTCTGTTGATCTTTTCCGCCAGATTATTTAAATAATCAACTTCTTCATTGCTCAAGGAAAGGCCTTCCGTCTTGTTGTATTCAGCTATATTTTCGATCTCCAAAATTGGTTCTGGATCGATGTAAATTTTAAATAACTCTTGAGTCAGAGCACTGAATTTTTGGGAAATCATTGCATCGAAATCGATGAATTCGCTCGATACAGGTTGAAATTCTTCAATCCGAACTATATCCTGAATCCCCATGTTTTGAGTAATCTCTACTGCATTCGTACTCCAAGGAGTCACCATAGCAGCACGAGGACCTACATAGTATTCGTTCAGTGTCAGGTCGTTGAGTTTTTTTGAATTTCCAAAAAGCCAGTTTAATTTAGAGATATCCTCATTGGATAAATCTTTTGGGGTTTGAACAGCATAAACAGTGTTCGATTGGTTCACGAAGAAATGAATCATTATGAAAGTGAATTTTGAACGTCCTTCAATTAAAGCACAAAGTTACGTAATATTTTCTCAAATTATGAGCAAGGAGTATCTATCTTTTCATGCATTTCAAAAGAAATTGTAGCGGTTCATCTAAGGTGTTGACTAAATGGGATTTTTAGATTCAAAATAGTACATTTGTAAAATGGCTATAAGGCGAATTAATAAGGTTCAGCGGCGTAAATTATCAATTTTTATACGCTGTATAATCATTTCATTTTTAGCTTGGACATTGTTTGCAATTTCCAGTGATTATATCTTTACAAAGCGGGCTAATATAACATATGTTAATTTACCCGAAAATAAAGCATTTCATCCGTTACAATCAGATACGGTTTCTGTGCGTATTAAAATGTCTGGATGGAAGGTCTTTATGGAACGGTTAAACCCTGACACCGCAAGTATTAAAGTTGATTTGAGCGGTTTAAAAACACGTAATTTTATTGTTTTCGGTAGTCAAATTGGATTTATTAATCGACAATTTCCGTCCGACAAACAAGTTGCTTCAGTATCTCCAGATACACTTTATTTTGATTTCTCAAAACAAACTCAGCGAAAGATTCCTGTTAAGGCAATTCAAAATCTTACCTTTCAAAAACAATACGGTATAATAGGGGCGACTCGAACTAATCCAGAGTATGTGACTATAACAGGTCCCTTAGAAGATGTGGCTAGTTTGGAATATTTGGAAACGGATACAATTAAAGGAGCTGATGTTAATGCGGATGTTCGTACGGTTGCCTATTTAAACAGGCACCAGAGGACAAACATCACAATCTATCCAACGTTTGCAGAAGTAATGATTCCAGTAGGGGAGATTACTGAAAAAATAATTGAGTTACCGATAAAGGTCGAAAACAGAAAAGGATTCACCTCCGTTCGCGTGCTACCAGGTAAGGTGAAATTAACAGTATCATTGGCGGTAAAAGATTATAATAAGTATTCGTCCCGTGATTTTGAAGCAATTGTTGATTTTGATGCATGGAAAGAACATAAGGTGAGTAGTTTGCCCGTGATAATAACCAAGATACCGGAATATTGCCAAGTTATAAGTATTCAACCCCAAAATGTAGATTTTTTTGTAAGACGATAACATGAGATTAAAAATTGGAGTAACAGGTGGGATCGGTGTAGGCAAAAGCATGGTTACCCGAGTCTTTAAATTATTGAATATCCCAACATATGATGCGGATAAAGAAGCAAAAAACATTATGGTTGAAAGTGAACTTGTTCGCGGCTCACTCATAGAGGCATTCGGACAGCAAGTCTATCTTGAAGATGGCTCCTTGAATAAGGTCTGGTTATCTAAACAGGTTTTCTCAGACCAGAAGAAACTTACAATACTTAATTCAATTGTTCATCCGGTAGTCATTCAGCACGGTTTGGAATGGGAAGCTACTCAAAATTCATTATACACCATTAAAGAAGCCGCATTATTATTTGAAGCTGGATCATATTTATCTTTAGACTATACAATCCTGGTAACCTCTCCACTAGATATTCGAATAGCGAGAGTTATGCATCGCGATCAAGTTTCCCCAGAGGAGGTCAAGAATAGGATGTCAAAGCAAATGCCTGAGGAGAAAAAAATGGAAAAAGCTGATTTTATAATTTATAACGATAATGATCACAGTTTAATTGAACAAGTCATGTTTTTGCATACCAAATTTACAGGACTACATAAAAGCTAATGCATATCTTAGAAGATTTTTTGATAAAGCAAGACAAAGGATATTATTGCTCTTACGGTGATTTTTACATTGATCCATTATATCCAGTCACTCGAGCGGTTGTATCTCATGCACATGGCGATCATGCAAGCGCGGGTCATGATTATATTTATTGCACCAAGCCAACAGCTGCTTTTATGCAATCCCGCTATCCAAAACAATCGATTTCTAGTTTTCAAACCCCTGAGTATAGCGCTCAGTTCAAGATTAATGGGATTGAGATCTATTTTTTTCCAGCAGGTCATATTTTGGGAAGTGCACAAATTTTGATGATCTATAAAGGAGTTCGTTATTTGTATACGGGGGATTATAAATTACAAGATGACCCTACATGCGAACCTATCGAGATCATAGAGGCTGATGTATTGATTACCGAAACTACGTTTGCAAATCCACAAATTTCTCACCCAGATCCTGTCGCAGAAATTCTTAAATTGAAAATTGCAGGCAATATTATGTTGGGATGTTATTCCTTAGGTAAAGCGCAAAGAATCACTGCAATGCTAAATCACTATTGTCCAGAAAAAGAGGTATTGGTTCATCATAATATATTACCATTCCATAAAATCTATGACAGTTTTAATAAAAGATCGTTAAAGTATTCATTGTACAATAGAAAATCAATGAAAACAGGTGATGAAAATAAAATATACCTTGTACCACCTCTTACATTCAATAGTTATAGAAGAGCAAAGAATGTATTGCGGGTTTTTGCCTCAGGTTGGCAGCGATTGCAGGCTCAAAATGATATCAGCCTTTATATATCAGACCATGTTGATTGGAAGGATATTATCTATTTTATTTCCGTTGTTAAACCAAAGGTAATTTGGACGCTTCATGGAGATGGACGTCAACTTCATAGCTACTTTAATGAAAAAATTATCATTCGGGATATATTATCACAAACTATTTCTTCAAATTATTGTTAAATCTAAATAAGATACGATTTTTTAAAAGGAAAATTTATGAATAAATTTTTTAGAGCTTTAATTGCAGGCTGGGGTGCAAAAAAGATGGGACTTGGTTGTTTTGGTACCATCGTGGTTTTTATTATTATCTATTATTTATTGGGATATTTATAGAATTAAGATGGACAATAATTCTATAAATAGTAAAAAAGCTTCGTTTAATGAAAACGAAGCTTTTTTGTGGTGCCAGCTGGATTCGAACCAGCGACACAAGGATTTTCAGTCCTTTGCTCTACCGACTGAGCTATGGCACCTTCAAGTTTTTATTTGAAATCTGTTACTTGTCAGATTTTGTGGTGCCAGCTGGATTCGAACCAGCGACACAAGGATTTTCAGTCCTTTGCTCTACCGACTGAGCTATGGCACCTTAGTTGCATTTTCTTTACTGATCTTGCGTTGCAAATGTACCGTCTTTTTTCGTAATCTGAAACTTTTGTCCTAAAAAAAAAGGTGCATTTACTCAAAAGCTTGATTTTGATTGAGATAAAATTACTTCAAATAAACAATATGAATGAGTAATTAACGGTATCTTTGCATTTTAATAATATGTTATGAGTAAAAAAGGAAGAGTTTTGGTAGCAATGAGTGGTGGTGTTGATAGTTCTGTCGCTGCTGTTATGTTACACGAACAAGGTTATGAGGTCATCGGGATTACGATGAAAACATGGGATTATGCAAGTTCCGGAGGCTCTTCAAAAGAAACTGGATGTTGTAGTTTGGATAGTATTAATGACGCAAGAACCCTTGCCGTGAATTATGGATTTCCACATTACATCTTAGATATTCGTGATGAATTTGGAGATTTTGTGATTGATAATTTTGTCGATGAATATATTGCCGGAAGAACCCCAAATCCTTGTGTCTTATGTAATACGTATATTAAATGGGAAGCCCTCATGAAACGAGCAGATAAATTAGATTGTGAATTTATTGCTACCGGACATTATGCTAATATTAGGCAACATGATAATAGCCGTTATGTTATTTCCAAAGGAAAAGATGAGAACAAAGATCAATCGTATGTATTATGGGGCGTTTCACAAGAAAATCTTGCTAGAACCCAATTTCCCTTAGGCAGTTTTACCAAAAAGGAAATTAGACAAATGGCGATGGATATGGGACAAAAAGAGTTAGCTAACAAGTCTGAAAGTTACGAGATATGTTTTGTTCCAGACAATGATTATAGATCGTTTTTAAGACATAAAAGACCATTATTGGATCAAGAGATAGGTCCGGGTAATTTTTTACTTTCTGATGGTACCGTGGTGGGTAAGCATATTGGATATCCTTATTTTACAATCGGACAACGTAAGGGTTTAGGTATTGCATTAGGTAAACCAATGTTTGTTATTCAAATACTGCCTGAAAGTAATTCAGTGGTATTAGGAGAGGAGCATGAATTAGAAAAAACGCAGGCTTTTGTCCGCAATATTAATTTAGTGAAATATGCCTCTCTAGAGGAGCCAATGGAAGCGGTCACTAAAATCCGTTATAAAGATGCTGGCGCTATTTCTACCTTAACTCAATTTGGTGATACGATGAGAGTTGATTTTACCCATGCGGTTAAAGGGATAGCACCCGGACAATCCGCTGTCTTTTATGAGGGCGATGATTTGCTTGGTGGCGGTTTTTTAATGAAGGAATAGTGAAAGACTGATTTTCTAAAAAAGGATTCGTATTTAACAATATATAGGTAAATTAAAAAGGCGATGTTGTGTATCAACATCGCCTTTTTATTACGGTATATGAATTATGATATTCTTGCTACCTCTTGTGCCAAGTCAATAATTTTGTTTGAATAACCCCACTCATTATCATACCAAGAGATCACCTTAACGAAATTATCATTTAATGAAATACCTGCTTTAGCATCGAATATTGAGGTTCTAGAATCACCTAAGAAATCAGTTGAAACCACATCATCTTCTGTGTATCCTAAAATTCCCTTTAATTCTCCTTCAGAAGCTTCTTTCATTGCTTTTTTTACATCCTCGTAAGAAGCAGCTTTCTCTAAACGTACAGTTAAATCCACTACAGAGACGTCAGCCGTAGGTACACGCAGTGACATTCCTGTTAGTTTTCCTTTTAATTCTGGCAATACAAGTCCTACCGCTTTTGCTGCACCTGTTGATGAAGGGATAATGTTTTGGTAAGCACCACGTCCACCTCTCCAGTCCTTAACTGAAGGTCCGTCAACAGTTTTTTGAGTTGCAGTAACAGCATGTACTGTTGTCATTAATCCCTCTAAAATGCCGAATTTGTCGTTCAGAACCTTAGCAATCGGAGCTAAACAATTCGTTGTACATGATGCATTTGATACGATGTTGTATTCTGCTTTTAAATCTTTATGGTTAACACCCATTACGAAGGTAGGAGTGTCGTCCTTCGCAGGAGCTGACATAATAACTTTTTTAGCACCAGCATCAATATGTTTCTGAGCTAACTCTTGAGTTAAGAAGAAGCCAGTAGATTCAATAATAACCTCAGCACCTACTTCATCCCATTTTAAGTTTGCCGGATCTTTTTCAGCAGTAATACGGATCGTTTTACCATTAACAATTAAATGTCCATCTTTAACTTCAACCGTACCATCAAATTGACCATGCGTTGAATCGTATTTCAACATGTATGCTAAATAGTCAGGTTCAACTAAATCGTTAATACCTACTACTTCAATATCGCTGCGTTTTACAGCAGCTCTGAATGCTAAGCGGCCGATACGGCCAAATCCGTTAATTCCAATTTTCATTTTAACTAATTTTTATTTAAATAATATTTTAATAGGTTCTGTACAGGTTCTCGAATAATCGTTCCTACAACTAAATGGTGACTTTTAGCAGTTTCCCGCAACCAATCGGAGTAATTATTAGCAACCGAGCCTGTGAAGTGAAGGATAGCATCAGGATAGGTCTCAGAAAGTGGAATCAAATATGTTTTGACATATATTTCTAAGCCTTTTCTAATGATTCCTTCCATATAAGGGTCGTCTTTATTTTCTAAGATAAAATCAGCAAACGAAGTTAAGAAGATATTTGGGTTTGGAGTATTGTAGATTTTATCTAAAATGATTTTCCTATCTATCGAATGTTTGTTAAGTAGCTTTTCTCTAAAACCTTGAGGCATTGCCTCTGTTAAAAAATCCTTTAGTATTTCTCTAGCTTGCCAATTAGTTGATCCTTCGTCTGCTAAGATGTAGCCTAATCCAAAATTATTTTCAATTATCTTCCTTCCATTGTAATAAGCCGCATTTGAGCCACTGCCTATTATCCCAATAATTCCTTTTTCATTTCCAAAGGTTGAAATTGCAGAAGCCAATACATCATGGCTTACCTTAACTTTTGTGTTTTTAAAAAACTGAGTAAAGACTTTTTCTATTTTTTCTTGTCTTTCTTTGGAAGATGCTCCTGCTCCAAAAAAATAAATTTTACGTATTCGTTCAGCGTTATTGATCAGCTGAGTATTTTTATTTAGAAGTTGATAAATAAATCGTTCATCCTGGATATATGGATTAATGCCCATTGTACGAAAACCGTGAAGAATTCTTCCCTTTTCAGCTAATCGCCAATCCGCATATCTTGAACCACTATACACAACTGCTATCATAAAATTATATATTCATTACCTCGGAAATTGTTACTAATTCTTCGTCGAGTTTAAATTCTTTGCTGCGTAGGGCTTCTTCTAAACTTGTCGAGATAATTCTACTGCCACGTATGCCAACGGTAGCGCTTTTATTTCCTTTTATTAGTTCGTTAACTGCAAAATATCCCATCCGAGTAGCTAAGACCCTATCAAAGCTACTGGGTGATCCTCCGCGTTGTAAATGCCCTAATATACTAACTTTTGTGTCATAAAAATCAAATTTTTCTTTCACACGTTTAGCAACATTATATGCGCCACCATTTTTATCTCCCTCGGCAATTATGACAATCATTGATGTTTTATTCCTATCCTTAGCAACTTCCAATAGATCTATTAATTCTTCAATTGCTGTTTCTTTTTCTGGGAGCATAATTGCTTCAGCGCCACCAGCTACCCCGGCATTCAAGGCGATGCATCCTGAATCTCTACCCATTACCTCAACAAAGAATAATCGGTTATGAGAGGCAGCAGTATCTTTAATTTTGTCTATTGCATCAATTACAGTATTATTCGCTGTATCAAATCCTAGCGTATAATCTGAGCCATATAAATCATTATCAATAGTTCCTGGGATGCACATTACCGGAACGTTAAATTCTTGAGAAAAAATTTCGGCACCAGTAAATGTACCATCCCCTCCAATAGCGACTAGAGCATCAATTCCTGCGTGACGAATATTTTCATATGCTTTTCTTCGTCCCTCAGAAGTTCTGAATTCTGGACAGCGAGCAGATTTTAAGATGGTTCCCCCTTTTTGAATAATTGAACTTACTGATCGACTTACCATTTCAGTAAAATCTCCTTCAATCATCCCTTCATACCCTCTATATATTCCAGTTACTTTAATCTTATTGTAAATGGCTGTACGAACTACCGCCCGAATTGCGGCATTCATTCCTGGAGCATCTCCTCCTGATGTATAAACGCCAATCCTTCGTAAATTGTTCATGTAGGTTTTCCTTTTTTTGAAGTACGAATATAATGTGTATTTCTTACACTATTAAATTTTTTTGGTAATTTGTTTGTGTATTTGTTATAATTGTTCAGATTTACACAAATCATATTGATCAATTTTAAAGAAATTTAGGTTTTGCAGACTCATTTTACTATCGACTGCGTCATTTTTAGTTTTGAAGATGGCGAATTAAAAGTTTTATTGGCAGAAAGGAATGAATATCCATATAAGGATTGGTGGGCTCTTCCTGGCTATTTTGTAAATAAATATGAAGAAATGGAAGATGCAGTTGCTAGAATTCTGTTAGAGATGACTGGTCTTAAAGATATATACATGGACCAATTGGCTGCATTTGCCGGGGTAAAGCGGCATCCTGAGGGAAGGATTTTAACAGTAGCGTTTATGGCATTAGTTCAAATTGATGACGTTCGGAATAAAATTTCATCCGGCACTAGCTATATGCGTCAACTAAAATGGTTTTCCGTTGCAGATTTACCTGATTTAGCCTTTGATCATCGGGAGATTCTTAATCTAAGTTTACAAAAATTAAAAAAGACTGTTACATACTCCACAACACCTTACGAATTATTACCAACTAAATTTACCCTTACCCAATTACAACAGGTTTACGAAGCTTTGTTGAATAAAAAATTGGATAAAAGAAATTTTAGGAAAAAAATTAATAACCTCGGCTATCTAAAAGAGCTTAATGAGTTTCAAAAAGGCGTTTCTTACCGAGCGGCTAAACTCTACTCATTTGATTCAAAAAAATTCCATAAACAATTCAACCAAGAATAAAATAACCATTTCTACTATTTCTTTTAAGTAAAATAAAAGTTAAATATCATATTTTTGACATAACTATGATATTATCTATTTTCTATTTTTTACTTTTGAACAATTTATAGAAAAAGTCAAAAATTAAAAAGGTAAAAATGGAGAATCGTAAGGATCAAATTATAGAAGCGGCGCTAAAACGTTTCTCACATTTTGGCTTTCACAAGACCACAATGAATGAGATCGCTGATGATCTGAGAATTACAAAAGCGAATCTTTATTATTATTACACCGATAAGTCAAATTTGATTATAGATGTGATTAATAAAATCGCTAAAGACGTACATGATAGCGAGGATGAAATCATTTCAAAATATTCCGGAAACCTTTTGCAAACTATCTTTGAACTTTTAGAACTAAGGGCTGCTAGTATGAGGAAATATTATGTTCTTCATATAAATGAGAATTTGGATTGGATTAAAGGAATCGAGATTTCTGGATTAATGGAATGTTTCTATCAAAGAGATATCCAAAGTAAAATATCACTTTTTAAGAAAGCAAAAGAATATGGTGAATTAAAAATGGAAAATATTCAAGAGGATGCCCAAACTTATGCTGAGGTAATCAAGGGTTTAAGTGTATTTCATGCCGTGACAGATATGATTACTGGAATTCCTGATGATGATAATGTAAGTAAGATCCTTAATAGCCAAAAAAAGGCAACAAAATTAATATTCGAAAGTAAAATTATTAGTAACAAATAGAAAATGAAGAAATCAAAAATAATAGCTTTGATTACAACTGGATTATTTTCTGGTTCATTACTGCAAGCGCAAGAACCCATCACTTTGCAACAAGCGGTCACATATGCCTTAGAAAATAAAGCAGAGGCCAAAAAATCCAAATTGGATTTGGAGAATTCTGAATATTTAATTGATGAGGTAAGGGCAGGAGCTTTGCCTCAAATTAATGGTTCGGGTCAATTAACTTATAATCCATTGATTCAAAAAAATGCGATTACAATGACAACCGAGACTGGTGAATCAAGTACAATGATAATGCAATTTGGTCAACCATGGCAAGCAACTGCAAACTTGCAATTGAATCAACAAATTTTTAATCAATCCTTGTTTACTGGATTGAAGGCAGCAAAAACAACAAGGGAGTTTTACAAGATTAATTCTCAATTGACCGATGAGCAGTTGATTGAAAAGGTTGCTAATGCTTATTATGAAGTATATCAATCTGATCTTCAACTTCAAACCTTGGAGAATAATTTGCAAAATACAACCAAAACAAGAGATGTTTTACAAGGTTTGGTAGATGCAGGTTTAATGAAGAAAATTGATCTTGATCGTACATCAGTTGCTATAAATAATTTACAAGCTCAAAAACAGCAACTCATTAATGCGCAAGAATTACGTGAGAATGCCTTGAAGTTTGCAATCGGTATGAAAATTACAGAGGATATTGTCTTACCCAAAGAAACCTTTGACATCAATCCTTCGATAGCGTTAGACGAATTTAATTTGGAAAACCGAACTGAGGTAAAATTGATGGAAAAGCAAATTGAATTATTAGAACTGAATAAAAAATCGATGGTATCAGCATACTATCCTTCATTGGCCTTTACAGGAAATATTGGATACACGGGCTTTGGCGAGCAGATACCTATTTTTAACAGCAACTCTAATAAGTCAGTATTTTCCTCGATAGGTTTAAATTTAAGTATTCCTATTTTTAATGGGGGCTCCACGAAAGCAAAAATCAATCAGGCAAATGTTGAAATAAAAAGAGCTAAAGTGGATTTAGAGGACTCAAAACTCGGATTGAATTTAGCAAGTGAAAACGCTAAGGCACAAATTAAAAACAGTTTGTTGACCATTGATGCGAATCGCAGAAACGTAGATATGGCTAAAGAGGTTCTTGATGATACGCAAAATAACTATAGAAATGGATTAGCAACATTGACTGATCTATTGGATGCAGAAAATGCATATGCAGATTCTCAGAATAACTTGAATACTTCGTTGTTGAATTATAAAGTAGCAGAAGTTCAATTGATCAAAGCAAAAGGAAATTTAAAATCATTGGTAAACGAATAATTAATACAAATACATGAAACGGACTATTATTACTCTTCTCTTAATTGTCTCTGCTGGGGCCGGGATTTATTATATACTTCAAAATAATAAAGCTAAGAACGCAGCTGAGACAGCAGTGGTAGCTGAAACAAATTCCGCTGTTACAGTTCGAATTGATACTGCTACTATGAGTGAAATGAACTTAGCATACCAAGTAAATGGAACATTTATGCCAAAACAAGAAGTAACAGTTGCTGCTGAAACCGGTGGACGAGTTGTTCGCGTTTTGGTGGATGAAGGATCTCGAGTTTCTGCTGGACAAACTTTGGCTGTAGTCGAAGGCGATAAATTAAATGTCAACGTAGCAAATGCTCAAGCTTCGTATGATAATGCACTTGCTAATCTTCAAAGATTTGAAAATGCCCTTTCTACAGGTGGAGTTACACAACAACAGGTTGATCAGATGAAATTACAATTTGAGAATGCAAAAAATAATTTGAAGAGTTCAAAATTAACAGCGGGTGATGTAACCATTAAAACATCGGTATCCGGAATTGTTAACTCTCGAATGATTGAACCAGGAGCTTATGTAAGTGCGGGAACGGCAGCATTTGATATCGTAAATGTAAGTACGTTAAAATTACGTGTGAATGTTGACGAAAAAAATGTTGCGACGTTAAAAGTTGGACAACGTGTAAATGTGACTGCAAGTGTATATTCCGATAAAGAATTTGTTGGAAGAATTACATTTATCGCTCCAAAGTCAGATGGAAGTTTGAATTTTCCTGTTGAAATTGAAATTTCAAATAATACTGATAACGCTTTGCGCGCTGGTATGTATGGCACGGCAACCTTTGGTGCAGAGAAATCATCTAATGTTTTAGTTGTCCCAAGAACAGCTTTCATTGGTGCAATTAGCGATAATAAAATCTTTGTTTTGAAAAATGGTAAAGCAATTGAAACAAAAGTTGTTTCAGGAAGAAGCTTTGGCGAAAATATCGAAATCATAAGCGGTCTTACTGCTGGTGACCTCGTTATTGTTTCAGGTCAGATTAACCTGTTGGATCAGTCAGCTGTAGAAGTAATTAAATAATTTATGTTAAGAAGGAATCTAAAAAATGAAGATTACTGAAATATCCATAAAACGTCCCAGTCTAATTATCGTATTGTTTATAATATTGACATTAGGTGGGATATTTTCATATTCCCAATTGGGATATGAATTGATACCTAAGTTTGATATAAACGTTATTACTATCCAAACTGTGTATCCCGGTGCTTCGCCTACTGAGGTTGAAAGTACAGTTACTAAAAAGATTGAAGATGCGGTTTCTTCACTTGAGAGCATAAAGAAAGTTGAATCAACATCGTTGGAAAATATCTCCATCGTAATGATTACATTAAATGATAATGCGGATGTCAATTTTTTACTAACCGACGCTCAGCGAAAAATTAATGCTATTCTTAATGATCTTCCCGATGATGTGGAAGCCCCCTCATTAAATAAATTTTCGCTTGATGACATTGCTATCATGAGTCTCGCTGTTACCTCTAATTTATCTGAAAAAGAATTATTCGATCTTTTGGATAATAAAATTCAACCGATATTTGCCCGAATCAACGGGGTTGCAAAGGTTGACATGATAGGGGGAGAAGAGCGTGAGATTCAAGTTAGTGTTATTCCTGAAAAATTGGAGGGCTATGGGCTAACCATACCCCAAGTTCAGCAAACTATAGCCCAATCAAATCTAGACTTTCCAACGGGGAACGTCAGTACGCGTGAAAATAGAACGACAATTCGATTGGCGGGTAAAGTTACTGACGTGAACGAGTTAAGAAATTTACCAATAACTACTCCGGCAGGAATTACTATTTTTCTTCGTGATGTTGCAGATGTACAAGATGGAATTAAGGAAATTGAAAAAATTGCTCGACTAGATCAAAAAAATACAATCTTATTGCAAGTTTTTAAACAATCCGATGCAAATGCTGTTGAGGTTTCTTCTTTGGTAAAAGAAACGATAGAATCAGTCGAAAAGGATTATGCTGATAACAATATAAAAGTATTGTTGGCAAATGATTCAACAGATTATACGTTAAATGCAGCAGACAATGTAATTCATGATTTATTGATCGCGATTGCTTTGGTGGGTTTCATTATGTTATTCTTCTTGCATAGTTTGCGAAATGCAGCCATTACAATGATTGCTATCCCTCTATCGTTAATTGCGACTTTTATTGGTCTACTATTAATGGGGTATACCTTAAACTTGATGTCTTTGTTAGGTTTGTCCTTAGTTGTTGGTATACTTGTGGATGATGCGATTGTTGTAATTGAGAATATCCATCGCCACATGGAAATGGGTAAAAATAAAGTTCGCGCTGCTTTTGATGGAGCGAAGGAAATAGGATTTACGGTTTCGGCAATTACCTTGGTTATTGTGGTTGTATTCTTACCAATTGCAATGTCAACGGGATTGGTTGCAAATATCTTAACTCAATTCTGTGTTACCGTAATTATTTCAACTTTACTATCCCTACTTGTGTCATTTACTGTTGTTCCGTGGTTATATTCGCGATTTGGTAAATTGGAACATATCAAGCCATCGTCTTTTGTCGGCATAATTGTAAATGGATTTGAATCGGGTTTGACTAAATTTACGCACTCGATTACGGGCATACTTGAATGGTGTTTAAAAAATCGGAAAACCAAGTTAGCAACACTTTTTATTGCATTTACCTTATTCGTTGGATCGTTCTTTTTAATAGGGCTGGGTTTCATCGGAACTGACTTTTTTCCTGCATCCGACAAGGGAGAGTTTATGATTCAATTGGAGTTAGAAAAGGACGCATCGTTGGAAAAAACAAATTTCCTTACACAAAAGGCGGAAGCGGTTCTAAAATCAAAACCTGATATTGAACGAATCATTACTACGGTAGGTCAATCCTCAGATGGGGTTATGTCAACGGCAGGATCACGATATAAATCGGAAATCCATGTCATTATGAAGGACACGTATACGGAGAGTTCTAAAGTTTATTCAGCCCGATTGAAACGTGAATTGGAATCCAAATTGATTGGCGCAAAAGTTCAATCGGTAAACATGGGCTTAATGGGCGCCGAACAAGCCGCCTTAAAATTAACCATCATTGGATCTGATATTAACGATGCCAGGGAATTTGCTGATAAAGCTGCAGAATTATTACGTGAGGTTCCCGGATCTACTGGTGTTAAATTGTCCTCTGAGGACGGGAATCCAGAAATAAATGTTCAAGTTGATAGAGAAAAAATGACTTCCCTAGGTTTAAACGTTGCAACAGTTGGTTTGACCATGCAAACTGCTTTTTCAGGAAACACGGACAACAAATTTAGAGGCGGTGATAATGAATATGATATCAATATCCGTTTTAATGAATCTGCACGTGCCCGTATAGGTGATGTAAGTGGGCTTAAGTTTGTGAACAATCAAGGTGCAACAATTTCATTAGACCAGTTTGCATCGATTAGTTATGGTTCAGGACCAACACTGCTAGAACGTCGAGATAAATCTCCCTCTGTTTCTGTTACAGGTTCTGTTGTTGGTCGTCCCACTGGAACGGTTGCGGCGGATTGGGAAGCTAAATTTTCTAAGCTCGAGCGCAAACCAGGAGTGGTATATGTTTGGGGTGGTAATATGGAAAATCAATCCGAAGGATTTGGTACCTTGGGAATTGCCCTTTTGGCTTCAATTATTTTAGTTTATTTAGTAATGGTCGCTTTATATGATAGTTTTGCGACACCATTCATTGTGTTGTTTTCGATTCCTTTATCATTTATTGGTGCATTGCTATTATTGGCATTAACAAATCAAACACTAAATATTTTTACAATCTTAGGTATCATCATGTTGATTGGTTTGGTCGCCAAAAATGCTATTTTACTAGTTGACTTTGCAAATCATCGTAAAGAACATGGTGATAACACGCATGATGCTTTAGTTGCTGCAAACCATGCTCGTCTTCGTCCTATTCTAATGACAACGATTGCCATGGTTTTTGGTATGATTCCGATTGCTTTGGCAACTGGTGATGGTGCTGATAGTAATAGAGGACTTGCAATTGTTATTATTGGAGGATTACTTTCTTCCCTATTACTGACATTAGTAGTTGTCCCAGTGGTTTATTCAATTTTTGATAGCATAGGCAGGTTCTTTGGTAAAAAACAGAAAACTGATTATGCCACATTAATAGATGCTGATTATGTTAAAAATGAAGCGTATGTTGATGAAATGGATGTAAAACATTAACATTAAATATACATTCTTAAAAAGATAAGGTCTGAATTTTTCAGACCTTATCTTTTTAAGAATGTTATTCTACTGGAATTAAACGCATCAAATTTTGTAAAATTTCTTTACCTTATTTTCAAGGTCTGCAATAATCGCACCTGCGAAATCCTTCTTTTCCAGTTCTATAATATGGGATAAGGCGCCTGGGCTAAAGACATTAATTTCCATGATCTTATCGCCAACAATATCCAGTCCGACCAAATACATGTTGTCATTTTTTATTTTTTTGGAGACTTGTTTTACTAAGTCTAAAATTTCTTTCGTTATTTTAACACTTTGGGCGTGTGCTCCCTGATGAATATTGCTCCGTATTTCATTTTTCAATTGAACTCTTTTTACAGCAGCATATTTACCTTCGACCTTTAAGGGTTTACCATCGACTAGAAAGAAACGGATATCACCTTTACTTGCTTCTGGCAAATATTCTTGAGCAATTACATAACCATCTCTAGCAATAGCTTCGACCGTTTGTTTTAAATTTGGCTTTTCCTTAAAATTCATTAAAAAGACATTCTTTCCTCCTGAACCTTTTAGGGGTTTTAAAATTATGCAGTCCTTCTGTTCATCCATAAAATTTAGGACATCTTCATGATTTCTAGTGACTAATGTTTTGGGACGAATTGATTTCGGGAAATTTTCCAGATATAATTTGTTGTTTGCTTGAATCAAGTTGTCTGGATCATTGATTACTAATCTGCCATTTCTTTTAAGCAGTTGAGCAAAATGAATCCCCGTAGCAGCAGCCCATGGTCTATTAATCATATCCAAAGTTGGATCAAATCGTAACCAAAGAACATCCACTTGCGACATATCTTCTAAACTTTTTGGTTGTTTCTTAAGTTTCTCAATGAGTTCAGTTGTCTCCCGTATACCGTCTTCTGGGTTTACTAATCTAGAATGTGCATGTATTTCGTATTCGTCTTTATAGACAAAGTCTGCTAGTCCAATATATAATACGCTATGACCACTTTGTAGTGCCTTAAGCGCTAGAATAGTTGTGGTAAAGTGAGCTTCTTCTTTATGAGTTTGATTTATAAGAAATGCTATTTTCATATAATGAGTCAATGAGTTTATTATTGAATTAATTTAAATATGGAACCTTTATTCTTTGCTTCCAACCATTTTTCACTGTATTGTGGGAATAAATATCTGGGATTTATTGCCGGGGGAATAAGGATTTCTTTTTGTAGCAAATCCTTGACAATGGGTAAATAATCTTTTCTAATTTTTCCCATCATAAGTAAATGTACATTATGACCTTCTTTAAGGTACGTCAATAATTCCATTATCCCCTTTAGGTATAACGCATCTTTGGTTAATCCGCCTCCTCTGTAAACACGCATCACAATTTGAAAAGATATCTCGGGAGAAAAATTATATTGATCCACCAATAAGCCAAAAGTATCCCGAAAGGAACTCCCGAGCAACATGTGGTGTACTACAACGACCCTAGCAGCAATACTCCTTAACCTTTCATTATCCAGGCCATCCACAATAAATTCTGCTAATACAGCTAATCCTTCTTGAAGTTCTTCATATCCAGGAACTCCTAAACTAAAAAGGTTTAAAGGTTGCATTCTTCCATTAAAATAGGTGACTACATGCGTGCCTATTTCGTGTTGTATTAGAGCTTTTGCTCTACTTTTTGTTACCTTATATTCTTTAGAGATGTTCAGTGCTCCTCGGTTTACCATAACTCCAGAAATATCTTCTCTGACCCGAATTGGACAACTGAAATTAGGATTCTGTTTTTGAAGAAACCTTATTTCCTCTTTAGCAAGTTTCGCAAATTCTTCCGCTGTAATATTTTCTTCTGATTTTTTAAAACTTGTATTGGAATCAGTCATCATTAATATGGCTAAAGCCGTATTGTATAATTTTTCGGATACATTCCCAAAAACCTGCAAACTTCCATGTACGAAATCTTCTTTTCCTCTATCGGCAATCATGGTTATCATTGAATCTAATTCCGAACGCTTATCACGAAATATGAAAGCCATTGTTGGATCATAGATGTCTTCAATCCTTAAGTTATATAATCTCCTTTTTACAAGGTCCGGATCAATATGCAACGGGCGGTAAAGGAATTTTGGGGTTTTCCAAAATTTATCTTTTTTAAATTGAATCCAGGCTTGATGTGTATTTAATGGTGTTACCATTAAAAGAAAATCAAATTTTTTACTTTCCTGAGACAACGCATTGTCAATATCGATCATTAATGGAGTAAGTTCCTGATGAAAAATAATATGTTGCGCAGCAGCATTCAAATATGTATATACACGCAGGAACTCGAAAAATAGCCTGGAAAGTGACTTTGCAAGTGTTTCCCGGTATACACGGATTAAAATGGGCAGTACATTTTCTTTGTTATCGATGTAATTTTGTTTAATGGAAATTCCAAGTAATAAAATTTGTTGATTCTGTAGTTCTTTTTTTGTAAATAGAGCAGGAACTTCTGGGGCCCTTGGTATAATTAAGTCCTTTGATAAATCCACTTGTATATCTGGAGCTTCCATTTTAATATTTCGTTCAAGATATTCTGCCAATGGCAGTAAATCCTTCTGAGCCACATGAATTTTAATGTCCTTTTGTTGATCGTCTTGGGAAATCCAGGCTTCCACTAACAAACATGCTCCAAACTCTTTTGCTAATTTTTGGGCGATAGGAAGAATCCATTCATCCAATGGAAAATCTGTTGATTTACAAATAATGCTCGCATTTTCTGTTTTAGCTAAATCTGCAAGCATTTTATCCCTCTTATCTAATTTTGGGTAACGGTATATGAATATATAAGGAACTATTTTGTTGAATATAAACTTTCCCACATTAGGTATTTGATGATGGACTGGAATCCGTTTACCAATTGCATCTAGGATACCTATTAACGGTTTATTTTTTTCGTTCATGGATATAATAATTTTTCAAATGACCTAAGGTTCTTATTAATAATTGTTTACATGATGTTATCATTTGTAGATCAGGACATCCAGTCCATTCATCCATAAAATCCTTTCTGAATTCGAACGATATAACGCAACCGCTACTCCCATACAGTTGATTGATTCTTTGTGAAAGATATCCCCCCTTAAACTTGATGTTTTCTCGTATATCTATTTGATTATCATATAAAGTATCATTTTCGATAAACTGTAATAACATGTTAACAAGAGAATTCCATCGGGTATTGACATACGCAGTACCTAAATTAATTTGCGGATCAGTGTTCATGTTTATGAGTTGATTTGACGACTCTCTTCTGCAGTTATAGCTATGAATGTCAAACGCAAAAAAATATCCAAATTTATCAATAGTTTCTTTCACCAATTCTTCAATTTGATTATATATTAGATTGAATTCGGAATATAAAAGTTCAATTAACTCTTTTGGTAATGAAGGGTCCCAAACATCCAAGCCCCAAGCCTGTTCCTTTTTAAGATAAATAGCATCAGAAATTTTGCGATTTAAATCCAATTGAAATCTTGAGCTGGCAACGATAAACTGGTTAATAGGCAATTCCGCCATTAATGCAGTAAATGGATCTTCTTCTTTTAATCGATCTTCATCATTTATCTTTAAGAAGGGTTCTAAACTTGGATCTATCTGATGCCCATCATGAATAGCGAATGCCCAGAACGGACTCTCGGCTTTTTTAATATGGTATTTTGTTAATTGTAGCATAAATTTCTGTGTACTTATTAAAAAACAATAAATCAATCTAAAAGTTTGATTTATTTAATACCAGTTTGAACGCTAAACTCATTTATACCTTTTTAAAAAATTACGGTTTTGTATATACTTTTTAAATGTAATCCTACGTTATGATTTTATAACCAATTAAAAAGGAGGTCATTATGAATATAATACAACGAATTGAACTTTGGGGAGATGCACATCATCCAAGGTGGGTTGATTTCTTGAGAGTTATCCTAGGAATATTAATTTTTGCAAAAGGGATTAGCTTTATTATGGATCGAGATTCAATTGCTGAATTAATTCAAAAAACAAATTTCCAGTTATCCATTTGGGGAGCCGTACACTATGTCGTTTTTGCACATCTAGTTGGAGGAATTTTTATCGCCTTGGGCCTAAGTACAAGACTAGCTGTTGCTATCCAAATTCCCATTCTAGTGGGGGCTGTGTTCTTTGTAAACATCACCAATGGATTTAGTTTTTTAAATTCAGAATTTTGGCTTTCATTGATTGTATTAGTGTGTTTAATTTATTTTTTTATTGTAGGATCTGGACCGATCTCACTAGATAAAGAAATGGACAAGGTCGGATACAAGAGAAGAATTTAGACTACTGATTATATAAAATTTTACATCTTTTTTGAGATTAAATCAGCCTTGTCAAGGATTGAGTAATTATGAAATTTTCGATGAGGCTGACAATTAACCCAATTTAGTCAAACAAAAAACTAATCTTTGATTCTTAATTTTATAAATAGCTCTGATCCTTGTCTTTGAGGTATGCTGTTATAACACGGTTCCATTATTTCAATATCATAATATGCATTAAACAATTGTCTATAATCACTCTCAGTTCCGCCAAATGGTGGTCCATCATTATCGAATTTCTTATTAAATAGTAAGCCGATCAAATGACCATTTTTTGCCAGCAATGATGCAGTTTTTTTTATATAGGAAGTCCGTAATGTAGGAATTAAAGCACAGAAAAATGTCTGTTCAATAATCAAATCATATTGACCAATATGATCAAAAAAATCCCCATGAATGATGCGTATATTAGGATTTTTGTAAAATCGTTGTTCAATATTTTTTACTGCTTTTTCAGAAATATCAATCACTGTGATATTTGTGAATCCCTTAGTTAATAGATAGCTTGCTTCATGTGCATTTCCGCAACCCGGAATAAGAATTCGATGATTTTTTTGTTGGATGTAGGTGTCTATGAATGATGTAATCGGATACGAAGGGTAGCCTATGTCCCATCCAATTTGGTTATTTTCCCATTTTTTATTCCAGAAGTTGTGATCTAAAGGATTCTCCATGTTGATACATTAATTAAACCATTTCCATTTGATAGATAATTTTACATAACTTGATTGAATCGTTCAAAATACTTCCAATATTTATCTTTAAATATTTCAAAATCTATCTTTAATTTTTGATCGAATTGCTCGTGGATGGTACGCATAATCATTGCTGGCTTTCTATATTCTTTACAAGCATAAAAGGATTCCCTAATACCATTGGTAGTCAAGCTGCCAATAAAAACGTAGCCATTCTGTTGTGGAATCAAGCGTTCTATTTCATCCTCGATTTGTTCTAATATTTGAACGTTTTTTTCATCTGGTAGTTGATTAGCGTTTTCCGTTAAAAATTCCTGGTAAATGATCAATATCCATGGAAATGATGACTTATATTCCCAATTCAGAATGTTTGTATTGATCTTGAACAAAACGGGTAAATTTTCTTCTAATATTCCACCTAGTTCTGTGAAATCTTCTTTTTTTGGATCGTATTGGATTTGTTGATATTTTTCCACAAATTCCTTTTCTCTCCAAATTAAATAATCTTTTAATTTTCTAATGGGAATTAACTCTTCTATATTTTCTGCAGATCCCCTTACGTCGATTTTGTCGATAACTTCCATCATGATTTCCTCACCTAAAAAATTGTCCAGGAAGATATATACCCCATTGTAAACTTCTTCATATTCTTCTTGATGATAAGCGTGTTCGTAAACCAACATTAGCTCAATTTCATCTGGATATTTCGGATGCGTTATAGGATAAAATTTTATGTTGTCTTTATTAAAGTTCCGATTGTTTATTCGAACATTGAAATCAATATTTTGATTTGGTGGTTTCAGGGATCTAAACGTCCAATTGGGGATTTCAGGTGAAACTTCAACTAACTCTTCAACCAAATAAACAAGTTTTATAATCCCTTCGGGACTAAAAATGAGCTCAGCTTGCAAGTCATTGTTTAAACCTACTAAAAAGAAAATGTTCAAATCTAATTCTTCAAGTTTTTGAGAGATTTGTACAATTAAAATTTCTTCAACTTTAATTCCGGAATATAATGTTTCATAAAAAGATTCACTTTTGGATTTGAACCATTCCCAAAATACATCATATTTCTTTGCATATTTAATCGCAGGGTTAGCGAGGTATTGATTTCTTTCCATTGAATTCGATTATTTTTTGAAATCGCAAAATTTAAATGGTTATTCTGCCGGATTATAAGTTTAAATATACCAAAAAGGACTTAGTATATGACAATCGGAACTCGCAGAGATGAAATTTGGTCCTTACAATTTTCTAAAAAAAAAACCTATTTAGCCTTTTAAGACTAAATAGGTTAATCAATAGATAAAATGTTATTATGCTATTGGAGCCGGCGCTTCTTCATTAAATAATGGTAGATCCTTAATGAGATTGAACCAGGTAATGATTTTCTTTATATCAGACGTATAAACTTTTGTTTCATCATGATTGGGTGCAACTTCTCTAAAAAAATCACGTAAGACATTCCCGTTAGCTTTAACCTCTGGAACACTTACTTCATTGGTTTTGATGTTTTCAAATATCGCTAATAAACGTATTTCTTCATCTTCTCCATAGATAGTGATATCCTCCAAGGTAGCCATCTTTGTGGTTGACAAGTTAACAATAGATTTGTGTTTTGCTTCATCTAAAGTTTCTAGGACAAATCCACCTTTGTTTTGACCAACCAATTTGAATAAACCAGGTTTTCCTGTTACTGATACTAGTCCTCTTAAATTCATGGTTTTCTGATTAATCTTCGATAATTTCAATTCCCAAAATACGGTCACCTTGACGGATATCGTCAACAATATCAACGTTTTCAATCACTTTACCGAAACAGGTGTGATTACGATCAAGATGAGCTGTATTGTTACGGCTATGACAAATAAAGAATTGTGAACCTCCCGTGTTACGTCCGGCATGTGCCATGGATAATACTCCTCGGTCATGATATTGATTTTCACCATTTAATTCACAATCGATTTTGTATCCAGGACCACCAGTTCCAGGCATTCCTGTTGCTCCCTCACGTGTATTTGGACAACCTCCTTGAATAACGAAGTCTGGAAGTACCCGATGAAAGTTTAATCCGTCGTAGTAACCTGATTTAGCCAATTTTATAAAATTGGCTACCGTATTTGGAGCATCTTCTGTGTAAAATTGCACAGTCATGTCGCCCTTTTCAGTTTTAATAATTGCTTTACTCATATTATGTCAGTCCATTTTCTATTAGAGTACAAAGATAAGGTTTCTCTTTAAATTTTAAAGTTTGTGGATAAGTTGTTGAAAATCAGATTTGTGACCTGTACTCTGATTAGGTACTTTTAATGCAAAGTATTGTTAGTCACTTAAATATATAATCTATGCGAGAAAAAATGGTCATTAGAGATTGGGCTGCATCTGACCAGCCGAGGGAAAAATTATTAGAGCAAGGACGTAGAGCAGTAACAGAAGCAGAATTATTAGCTATATTAATAGGTTCTGGTTCAAGGGATGAAACCGCAGTTGATTTGTGTAGACGAATATTGAATAGTGTCAAGCAAGACTTGTTGTTACTTTCGAAATTGGATGTGTCTGATTTATGTAAGTTTAAAGGTATAGGAGAAGCAAAAGCTATTTCCATAATCGCGGCATTAGAACTTGGTAGGAGGAGACAAGAATCTAAAAGTTCTGGGTATATAATGTTAAATAGCAGTAGGTTGGCATATGAATACTTAAAAAATCAGATGCAAGATTTACCCCACGAAGAATTTTGGGTAATCTATTTAAGTACCGCTTGTAACGTTATTGCTAAACAGATGATAGGTAAGGGTGGAAACGATTTCACCCCAGTTGACACTCGGATAATTTTACGATTTGCATTGCTAAATAAAGCACATTCGATGATTTTGGCCCATAATCATCCTTCGGGTACCTTAAAGCCAAGTAATGCTGATATAATACTTACTAAAAAGATAATTAAAGCTTCAAAGGAAATTGATATTCTAGTTCAAGATCATATTATTTTTACAGAAGATAATTATTTCAGTTTTCGAGATAAGGGCATTTTGGAAGTATAAAGCAGATCCAAAACAGTAAAATGTTTTGGTAAAATGCTGAAATTCTAGAAGACTTTTACAGCCAAGACAGTTAATCCTTCCGCGAATACTTCTTTAGAGAGTAAAGGATTATCGGAGCACAATTTCGGTTTAAGAGAATATGTTGAAAAAATTTCTTATCATATATCAATCAATTTAATTTTTAAACTAATGAGATTTGTATACATAAAATGGAGGATCATAAAATGGAAAAATTTAATTATTATCCAGCAAACTCAAGAGGCGAATCTGACTTTGGGTGGTTAAAATCAAGACATACATTTAGTTTCGGAAGCTATATGAACTCAAACAGAGTTCACTTCGGAGCATTACGAGTTATCAATGACGATTTTGTTGAGAAAGGTATGGGATTTGGAATGCATGGTCATAATAACATGGAAATTATCACTATACCACTTGAAGGCGAATTAGCACACAGTGATAGTATGGGAAATGGGTCTGTCATTACAAAAGGTGATATCCAAGTGATGAGCGCAGGTACTGGAATTGAACATAGTGAGTATAACAATAGTGAGACAAATTCAGTGAAATTTCTTCAAATATGGGTAATTCCAGATAAAGAAAATGTAGAACCAAGATACGATCAGCAAGTTATTGACTTTGATTTGGCCAAAAATAATTTTTTACAAATTCTCTCTCCTAACAAAGAAGATAGCGGGGTCTGGATTCACCAAAACGCTTGGTTCCACTTAGCAAATTTTGATGCTGGCTTTGAAATGGATTATGTGATGAAAGATCATTCTAATGGCTTATTTGTTTTTGTGTTATCGGGAAAAATTAATGTTTCTGGTCAAGAAATGGTTGACCGAGATGGTTTGGAGATTTCCGGAGCTACAGCAGTTCATCTAAGGGCAAACAATAGAGCAGAAATTCTTTTAATGGAAGTTCCTGTCTAACAGCTTTTAATCCAAAATAGACTTTGGGTTATTTTATGAGGTAGATTTACTAATAAAAAGAAGCAGTGATTTTTTTCGCTGCTTCTTTTCTGTTATATTACTTTATTTTAGTGAAAATTTTGATAAGCTATTTCACTGCATAGTACTAGTTCATTTCCCATCCTGCAATTTTAGAGACTGTTCTAGGGATATCTACATTATCCATTTTATGATTAAAGTTCTCAGCACCAACCCCGATAGCATAAACAGGGATATAACCTGCGGAATGACCCCCAGAAGCCCAGCCTATGGATGAAGCTTTATTCAACACCGAAATTGCTAACGAAGCTATTTTGTCATTAGTAGCATACAAGCTTTTCTGTGTTTCGTTTTGATGATTGACAAAACTTTTCTCATAAGCTTCAAATATTTCCTTTTCATCATTCTTGGAAACACTTATAGCTGTCCACAGCCCTAAATGAGCACTTAAGAAGTCTTTTACTTGATCCCATTTTGCATTTGGATTTTTAGTTCGAAAATCGTTAATTAACACAGATAGTTCACCTTGAGATATCTTTTGGTTAATCAGGTTGTTTAATCGTAAAGTAGAACTACCATTACCAACCACTAATCCGCCTGTTTCATGATCCGCCGTTACAATGATTAATGTTTCTCCTGGATACTTTTTATAAAATTCAAATGCTTTCTCTACAGAATTATTAAAATCGATAACTTCGTTTACCGCAGTAGCACCATCATTTGCATGGCTCGCCCAATCGATCTTTCCACCTTCAACCATCAAAAAGAAACCTTTACCACCTTTCTCTAAAGTTTCTATAGCCGCGGAAGTTATTTCTGCCAAGTTCAAGTCTCCTGGTTTTTGGTCAATTGCATATTTTAAAGAACTCGCATCAGTTCCCTTTTTATTCATTAGGATCATTTTTTCATAATTACTACTTTTAGCCTTTTGGTAATCTGCTAAACCGTATAACAATTTATACCCAGCCTTCTCAAATTCTGGAAATATAGATGGTACTTCTTCCTTTTTAGAATTTGTGGTAGGTTTTAAAAAACCTGAACCGGCAAAAAAGTCAAATTCGGATTCTATGATATCGCGAGCAATCTCATGATACATGTTGCGGTCAGGCTGATTAGCATAAAATGAGGCTGGTGTAGCATGATCTATACTTACGCTAGTTGTAATTCCAACTTTTAAACCCTTTTCTTTTGCATAATAAGCTAAACTTTTATAGGATTTAACGCCAGCACTATCCATTCCAATTACACCGTTTTTTGTTTTGTACCCAACCGCTAAAGCGGTACCACCAGCTCCCGAATCAGTTACACCATGAGACAATGAATGAGAAGTTGCAAAAGTTGCATTTGTAAATTTGCTAAATACCATCGGAACAATACCGGTTTGCTTTTGTAAGGAAGCTAAATAGAGTTCTGAAGCATGAACTTGACCAAATCCCATTCCATCGCCTATCATGTAAAAGATGTATTTGGGTTGTTTTTGTGCAAAACTAATTGCACTAAAGACAAAAAGCGCGACAAATAAATTTAGAATTTGTTTTTTCATGTTGGATTGAATTATTTATTTACAAAGGTAAGGTTCAAGCATAAATTGTATGTTAAGAAATTGGTAAAATTATTAAAATACAAAAGGTTGACGTGAATGACAACCAATAATTAATTCTAATTAAATACACAATTAAATGCTTTTGGATAAAAATATGAATTTACATATACCTAATTGATATTAATCAATATCCTAGGAATTGCAAACAAAATGTTACAAACATTGTTAAATATCCTATACCAGTATAAAATCGTTATGGAAAATAACTTAATTAATACAGCTCGATCGTATTTCAACGATCAAAATTTTCAAGATTTAGCTAGTCATGAAGACTTACAGGTTGATCAAGTAAAACGTAGTCTTGATACGGCAATTCCCACCTTGTTTTTGGGTCTACAAAAGAAATCAGGTTATGATTTACAGGCAATCCTAAATAAATTAAGAGAGTATTTTACGGGATTTAATTTTTCTGACGTTTCTCAGTTTTGGAAGTCGAATGATACTGAATTAACATCAGGTGAAAAATCACAACATATTCTAAATACTTTATTTGGAAAAGATTTTGATAGCGTATTACCTAATTCAGCTAGTTTCCTGGGTATGGATACAGGTAAGTTGCAAAATATTTTTAAAGCTGGGTTGCCAGCTGTGATTGCAGCTCTAACGGGAAATGGAACGAATTGGGACTCGACAGCTATTGAAACAAATTTGAATAACAATAGAGCCGGGTTTTTAAAAGCACTCCCTGTAGGATTACCCCTTAATATTCTCGGAGATACTTTATCAGATTCTGAACATGTATTGCAAGGAGGACCTACTATCGAAGAACCGATCAGTAAACATATTGTGAATCCAGTTGAAGATGTTGTGGTGAAGGATCCAATCATTCCAAGTAATGTTAATACACCCAATAATCCCATGGTCGCTTCCGATAGAGATACGAAGAAAGGGGCAGGATTATGGTGGCTTTTAATTCCAATCCTACTGTTATTGTTATGGTTTTTATTTGGAAAGGGATGTAATCGTGAAGAAGCAACCATCGCTGAAAGCTCTGCTCATGTTGATTCCTTAATTACTGATGAAGACGTTACCCTTGAGGATCCTATTTCAGGATTCGAGAAGGAGGGTGTTGTCGTTAAATTACCGAATAACATAGAACTTAATGCGAATAAGGGCGGTATAGAAGATCAGTTGGTTATGTTTTTGAATTCCGATTATAAAGAGCTCTCAGATGAAGATTTAAAAAATAAATGGTTTGATTTTGATAATTTGAATTTTGAAACTGGCACCTCTAATATTCTTCCTGAGAGTCAGGTTCAATTAGACAATTTGGCGGCTATTTTAAATGCATATCCAACGGTTAAAATTAAAATTGGAGGATATACAGACAAAACAGGCGATGAAGCTATTAATATGAAAATTTCTGAAGAAAGAGCTAACGCAGTTAAAACAGAATTGGAAGGAAAAAATTTAGGCGACCGAGTTATTGAGACGGAAGGTTATGGATCGGAATTTGCAAATTTTGAGGCAACAGCTCCAGAAACTGATCGTATAAAAGACAGAAGGGTAGCTATTAGTGTGAGAAAATAAAGCAAATTTCCCTAAAGGTTAACAAAAGGGCATTACGCGATATTATATACACAAGAATATCCACTGAGGTATAATGATTGATTTTTACTAAATAGAAAGAGCATAATTAAAATTTTAATTTATGCTCTTTCTATTTAGTAACGCCATCTTTTGTTATTTTTACAACATGCTTACTTCAGATCAGACTAAAATGATACAAAATGATTTTGAGAAATTTTTTAAATCATTAAAAAAAAATGCCAAGACCTTGGATTTTGAATTGTTTGGACAGTATGCTTCCTCCATTTTAAATTTCTATATTGGAAGTTCCTTGCTTACTTATGCAGAAAAAACAGAGGCAAGTATGTTTCTTTGTACCCTTTTTAACATGGGTAAGGGCAATGTAATAAGCCCGGTTGATCTTCAGGAGATATCCGATATTATTCGTAAAGACTCCACGCTTGACTATTCAATCATTCAGTCGGTTTTTGAAAAATAAAGTGTTAAAAATTTTTATGATTCCAAATAAGTTTAGAAATCTCGTATCCAGAGTCAACTGCATATTTTTGATAAGTTTCTATTGTTTCTTTCGATAAAGTCTTTTTTCTGCTGAAAATCCACATTCTATCCAAATTATCTCCATAAACTAGGATGTCTTGATAGTCTGGGTCAATTTTTACAATGTTAAAATTTGAAAAAAAGCGACCAAATAAAGCGGCTTTAAAATTTCCAATATTTAGATTTTGGTGAGTTTTGACCTTTGATTGTCCAACTTTATGGTGACCAGTTTTTGAATGATAACCACCAATCTTGGCTTCATATGTTCCTTTTTCATTTTTGAGGAATTCCAGAGTAACGTCAACTAAATTTTTCTCCCAGGGAAAATTCATTCTTGCTATTTCGTGCCATTTACCTATAAACTTTTCGGGTTGAAAATCTTCAATTACTTTGACGTTGGATTTGATGGGTCTCATGTAATTGTAAATGAGTGTCCCTAGTGCAATCGTAGCAAGTGTAATAAGACTTTTATTTTTGTCCATGTTATAGTTTTAAATAAGAAAACACACAGAAGGATAAAAATGTTTAATGAGTTTCCTAGCTTTGCTGTAAATTTAAGAAATTGTATTCAAGAGAAGAAGTAAAGAGGTTAAAGGAATCCTTTTGGACAAACTTTGGGCAATATATGTCTGTTGTGTACGGTTATGATGGAGAAAAAATAGGCTGGGTAAATTATAAAACCGGAATCAAGCAGTTGTATTTTAGGATGCAAACCAAAGATAACAAAGCTGTTATAGCAATTGAGTTGACGCATCCCCAAGAGAGTATTCGTTCCTTAATGCTAGAACAGTTTAAGCAATATTCTGAACTTTTGGTTGAAGAATTAGGAGAAGAATGGGTTTGGGAAGAGATGTTTCATGATGACAATGGTAAGCCTATTGCTCGAATATATAAGGAGATTATACATGTTAATGTTTTAAATATTACTGATTGGCCTGAATTAATTTCTTTTTTTAAACCTCGAATTATTGCGTTAGATCGGTTTTGGACAAAAGTTAAGTATGAATTTGAGTATTTTAAAAATTAATTAGATATGATAAAAGTAGGTAGAATATTGTTTCTTCTGTTGTTGGTGATTCAATCTCAACAGAGTTTTGCTTGGGGAATGACTGGTCATAGAGTAATTTCTGAAATTGCTGAAGAGCATTTAACTAAAAAAGCGAAACGAAATATACAGAAATTAATAGGAAATCAAAAGTTGGCGTATTGGTCCAACTGGGCAGATTTTATCAAATCATCACCCGATACATTGCTAAATGAAACTGGATCTTTCCATTTTGTGAATACTGAAGCTGACCTTAGTTTCGAACAGTTTAACCTTACACTACAGGAGACTCCTGATTATAACTTATATAAAGCCTATAAAAAGATTAAAAAAGACGTGGTAAATCATGATCTTAGCTTGCAAACGCGGAAACAGGCTTTGTATTTCATGATTCACCTATTAGGTGATGCACATCAGCCTATGCATGTTAGTAGGGTGGAGGATTTAGGTGGAAATCGAATACCTGTCACTTTTTTTGGTAGATCTTCAAATATCCATCGGGTGTGGGACAGTGATTTAGTTGATAATGAAAAATATTCATATACCGAATATGCACAACTATTGGATTATGAGAAATATTTTTACAAACAATATACTCAATCCACTTTTGAAGAATGGTTGTACGAATCACATCAGCTAGCCAATACTATATATGCTGATGTTTCAAAAGATAATAATTTATCCTACGGATATATCTTTAAATTTAAGGATAGTATGGAACTTTGTCTGTTAAAAGCAGGATTAAGATTGGCAAAAGAGTTAAACGAAGTATTTGGCTAATTTTCAATAGTCCAATCAAAGTAGGAACCGCTACCAACTAAATGTTTGTTTTGATAACTAAATTTGACATCCATGTAATCTTGGTTACAGCAACTGTAATCGCTGCAACAGAATCTTCTATTAATTTGAAATTTTAAACGAAAGGACCCTGAATTATTTTCACTCGAGAATCTTAGATCAGTTAGTTCAAATTCTTCAATTTCTGGGCTACCGTCAGTATTTTTTAGTTGATCAATTATATAAGACCTAATTTGTTGAAGGAGCTGAGGAGGAAAAAAATTAATAAGTTCTTGATCCTGGTTTAAAACTTCAGCTAATTCCAGCTCTTGGAGGGGCATTTTGATTTGAAAATTTTTATTATCCATTTTTCAAATAATTTAATAATTGTTCATGATCTTGGAAATGTTTTTGAATTAATTTGGCTTGGTTATGTCCTTTTCCAGATAGTTCTGATAGCGCAAGTAAGGTTATATAATCATTTATTCTGATTGGCAATCCAGCATTTGATTTGTTAAAAGTAATGTTCTTCTTCTTTTCGTTAACATGGTAGTTTGATGATTTTAATTTCCGAAAAATTATCTCATTACTCAAAATATTAAGTTCCTCTTCCCAATAACTAATTCTGCTTAATATATAGTATTCAAATAACTCTTGATAAATTTTGACTTTGAAATTTTCTTGATAAATCTTGGCTGATGCGGTGGTGCTGTAGTAAATTAAACCATCTTTTAAATAAGGCTTTTGTACCCCATTTCTTAAAATTTTAACAGGGTAATCCTGGCCGAAAATTTGAATTTTGATAAATTCCAATTCCGTTATTCTCTGAACGGACTTGTATTTATGATTTTTGGAAAATTGACGGACAAATGCCTTTAACTCCTCGAGTGTATGTAATGGGTGTGCATATAAAAAAGGTGTTTTGTTAGGTTCATAGACTACGCGAATTTCACTATTTTTAGTAATAATTAGTTCATACTCTTTTTTATCAATGCTAATTAACATAATGATGCAAAATACAGTTTTTCATTTTGATTTAGCTTTTGATTTTAATATTTAAAAGGTTCTTTCGACTTTTTTCCTAGAATTGTTATGTTTGCATACGGTTTAATGATCGTCGGTATAAATAATTTAGGTTAATTATGAAACAATACGTTTTAATTGCAGCATTATTCGCAAGTTCTGGCCTCGGGGTAGCGCAAGATCAACAGGCGATTAACTTGTCTCATATGGACAAGACTGTTCGTCCTCAGGATGATTTTTACAATTATGTGAATGGAAATTGGATGAAGACAGTGGAAATACCTTCAGATAAGGCGCGCTGGGGTTCCTTTGATCAATTACGTGAAAACACAGATGAGGCGACTTTAAAAATATTAAAGGGATCTCTTGAAAAAAGTTTTGAGAAAGGATCTGATGGTCAGAAAATAGCAGATCTCTACAGATCATATGTTGATTTTGATACAAGAGATAAAAAAGGTATTAATCCAATCAAAGGGCAATTGAATGATATTGATCAGGTTAAAAATCTAAAAGAGCTTTATGATTATTTTTCAAAGTATGCTACAATAGGAGGCAATCCTTTCTTTGGCGGGTATGTTTATGCCCATATGAAAAACAGCAATGTTAATGCAGTTTACTTAGGAGGCGGTGGTCTTGGTTTAGGACGTTCCTATTATCAAAAGCAGGATGCTAAAAACACAGAGACTTTAGGGAATTATCAAAACTATATCAATTCTTTGTATGGTAAAATTGCTCCAAAGACGAAAGACCTAAAGGGACCTAAAATTGTTGAATTTGAAAAATTAATTGCATCGAAACTTAAAACCGTGGAAGAGTCCAGGGATGCTCAAAAGAGATACAATCCTATAGCTGTTAAAGATCTGGGTTCTATGGTGAAAAACATGGATGTTGCAAAATATATTCAAAGTTTGGGATTCAATGCTGATACGGTTATTATTAGTGAACTGAAATATTATCAAGCATTGGATGAGATTTTGAATGAAAAAAATCTTCCTGCTATTAAAGATTATTTGAAATTCCATATAATGGATGGTGCCACTAGTTATCTCACTAAAGAATTGGATTCGTTATCTTTTGATTTTTATGGCAGAACCCTAAAAGGTCAGAAGGAACAAAGAATTCTAGAAAAAAGAGGCTTGGAGTTTGTAAATGGTAACGTAGGGGAGCTTTTGGGTAAATTATATGTAAAGGATAACTTTCCAGAGGAAGCTAAACAGACATGTGAAGAATTAGTGAATTATTTATTGAAATCATTCGATGTACATATTAAAAATCTAGCTTGGATGTCGCCAGCGACAAAGGAAAAAGCTTTAGAAAAACTATCCAAGTTTACTGTAAAAATAGGTTATCCAAATAAATGGAAGGATTATTCTTCATTAAATATAGGCACCGACCTAATTGAGAATGTTCATCACATTCAAAAATGGGCCTTTGAAGAAAATTTAGCTAAACAGGGGAAACCTGTCGATAAATCAGAATGGGGCATGAGTCCTCAAACTGTTAATGCTTATTATAGTCCTTTATTCAATGAAATTGTATTTCCGGCTGCAATCTTACAAGCACCTTTTTATGATTATAAAGCTGACCCGGCTGTAAATTTCGGTGGAATTGGCGCTGTTATTGGTCATGAATTGTCACATGGTTTTGACGATTCAGGTTCCCAATATGATGGAAACGGAAATTTAAATAATTGGTGGACAAAAGAGGATAAAGAAAAATTTGAAGTGGCAACTGATGCATTAGTGGCTCAATTTGAAAGTTATGAACCAATTCCAGGAGTCTTTGTGAATGGTCGATTTACTTTAGGTGAGAATATTGGTGATTTGGGTGGCTCTTCAGTAGCTTTTGATGCTTTGCAAATGTATTTAAAAGACAAAGGGAATCCAGGTTTGATCGATGGATATACGCAAGATCAACGGTTCTTTTTCTCTTGGGCGACCATTTGGCGTACAAAAACAACGGAAGAATTTGTTGTGAATCAAGTGAAAACAGATCCCCATTCTCCAGCTCAATATCGTGCAATTGGTCCTATCATTAATTTGGATGCGTTTCATAAAGCTTTCCAAACTAAACAAGGGGATAAGTTGTATTTGCCAAAAGAAAAACGAATTGTTATCTGGTAATAATTAGTAATACAAAAAGAGCCTTTAGGCTCTTTTTGTATTTAACATTAAATAGTATCATCTTCAACTTCCGCATCTGGTGCATTTTCTTGGACAGATTTTATACCATTATTTCTTCCGGCTTCACTTTCGTACATTTCGCTTGAACCTATTATTTGTCCATTTCCGGCTTTTAAATTAAAGTAGTATTTACCGTTTTTCGCAGTCAATTTGTCAAACTTTTTACTATCGATGGCATTTTTTTTGACCGAGGCAATACCGTTTTCACAAGCAGCTTTTGTCGTGTAACCTTCACCAGCTAAAATGACTTGTCCATTTGAGGCTTTCAGATTAAATTGAAATTCCCCGTTTTTTCTAGTTGAAACAACAAATTTTCCCATAGTTTAATTTAATTTTTTAGTTAATTGATACTAATTTAATGATTTCAATTCGAATTATCGCTGTGCTCAGCAATTAGTAGCAAACCAAGGCATTGGTTGTCAGAATTGGGATAAGGTGTATATCCCGCTCATAATTGTTCTGATCTTTACTGACCTTCTATTAGATGTATTCTTCTTTAATGATTTTGGTAAATACTGGGGATGATATATAGATAACTTCTACTATATATATTGGTTCTTCTTTTTTCTTAGGACTACACTGCTTTAAATGTTTTTAACACCTTATGCCAAAGAAATGTCATTTAAAAACTTTTTAAAGTGTTTCGATAAACTAATTGTGATAATATTCCGTTATAAGAGCAAACAAAGATTACCTAAATGACGACGACAATCAAGGAAGAATTAATTGGTACCTGGTCTTTATTATCATTTATTGAAGTGCCTATCAATGGTGTCGATTCTAAGTTTCCAATGGGACAAAATCCAAAAGGAATTTTAATTTACGGAGCGGATGGATATATGTCAATACAAATTTCAAATGCTAAACGAAATAAGTATGGCCCAAATGAAGATCTCTATTCAGAAAATAATATGTTAAAATGCCTAAAAGAATTTATGGCATTTTCTGGGACTTATAAAGTAGATGTTACCGATGCTATACTTCAGCATCACATTACGAATTCATTTCTTCCGAGTTGGGAAGGTGAAATTCAGGAACGTAAAATCGACTTCGAGGGGGATATTTTGTATTTAAAATCTATTGAACCAATCCTTTCTGACAATGAATATGTAAACAGTTATATGACTTGGCAACGGATAGACAAGCTAGAGATTCCCTCAAATCGAGATCGATTTCTTGAAATCGCATCACTCAGACGAGATAAAACGCAAATGGAACGAGAATAAATGGTCAAAAAAAATGATAGTTTTTTTACATCACTAATTATAGTAGTTGTTTTTAAAATTCCGTACCTTTGTGGCATCAATTCAAGATATGAGTGACGCTATAAAACACGAGTGCGGAATAGCACTTATCCGACTTTTAAAACCCCTATCTTATTATCAAGAAAAATACGGTACGCCGTACTATGGCATCAATAAATTGTATTTGCTTATGGAAAAGCAACACAATCGCGGCCAAGATGGGGCAGGTATTGCTACGATTAAATTCGATGTAAAGCCTGGCAACAGATATATTTCTCGATATAGGGCAATGGGTTCAAGCGCAGTTGCAGAAATTTTTGAATACGTTCAAAAAAAGTTTGCCGCTGTTCAAAAGGCTTATCCTGAAAAATCTAAGGATACCCAATGGTTGAAAGATAATGTAAGCTTCACGGGAGAGGTTCTACTTGGGCATCTTCGTTATGGAACACATGGGAAAAATAGCATTGAAAGCTGTCATCCTTTCTTACGTCAAAATAATTGGATGTCTAGAAACCTTGTTGTGGCTGGTAATTTTAACATGACAAATGTTGATGAACTTTTACAGCAGCTTTATGATTTGGGGCAACATCCAAAAGAACAGGCCGATACGGTAACTGTTCTTGAGAAAATTGGTCATTTCCTTGATGAAGAAAATCAGAATTTATTTGACAAATTTAAACAAGACGGCCTTTCTAATATTGAAATAAGTGCACAAATTGCAAAGAACATTGATGTATCCACCATTTTAACTCGTTCAGCTAAAACATGGGATGGTGGATATACTATTGCCGGTATATTTGGACACGGAGATGCGTTTGTTATGCGAGATCCTGCGGGGATAAGACCTGCTTTTTATTATCAAGATGACGAAGTATTAGTTGTCGCCTCCGAGCGTCCTGTTATTCAAACCGCTTTCAATGTACCACTTGAATCTGTACAAGAAATCAAACCTGGCTATGCTTTGATAGCAAAAAAGGACGGTACAGTTTCTCAAGAAATGTTTAGACAACCTGTTGAACAAATGTCGTGTTCCTTTGAACGAATTTACTTTTCAAGAGGTTCAGATGCTGACATTTATAAGGAACGTAAAGCTCTTGGAAAGCTTTTATGTCCTCAAGTTCTTGAAAGTATTAATTGTGATATAAAAAATACGGTTTTTTCCTTTATTCCAAATACAGCCGAAGTTTCCTATTATGGTATGATGGAGGGAGTAAATGAATATGTTAGAAGTTTTCAAAAAGAGGCACTTCTGAACCGTTCTGATAAAATCGGTGATTTAGAATTGGATGAAATGTTAAGTATTACTCCTCGTTTTGAAAAATTGAACGTAAAGGACGCTAAACTTCGTACATTTATAACCCAGGATGCTGACAGACAAGACATGGTTCAACATGTCTATGATACCACCTATGGAATAGTTCGTGATCATCAGGATACTATTGTTGCAATTGATGATTCGATTGTTCGTGGGACTACTCTTAAACAGAGCATTCTAACAATTTTAGATCGTCTACATCCTAAGAAAATTGTAATAGTCTCCTCAGCTCCGCAGATTCGCTACCCTGATTGTTATGGAATAGATATGTCCCGAATGAGCGAGTTTGTTGCTTTTGAGGCTGCTATTTCACTTCTACGAAAAAATGGATTAGCGCATATCATCGATGAAGTTTATCAAAAGTGCTTAGCATCAATAACATTACCTAAAGATCAGGTTGAAAATTATGTCAAAGCGATTTATGAACCTTTTACAGATAATGAAATATCCACGGAAATAGGAAGAATTATTAGACCTCATAATTTAAAAGCAGAACTAGAAGTAATATTCCAAACATTGGATAACTTACATATAGCCTGTGCAAATCATAAAGGGGATTGGTACTTCTCTGGAAATTATCCTACTCCAGGGGGTAATAAGGTGGTAAATAGAGCTTTTATGAATTGGATGGAAGGAAAGAACGTTAGAGCTTACTTTAGTAATTAAAAAGGATTAAGCATTAAGTTATCTTTGCTGCAAGTATAATGTTGGAGTAAGCAGTTAAAAAATAAGCTAGAAAACAGGTGCAACGTTTGCACCTGTTTTCTAGCTTATTAAATATACTATGGATTCAGATTATTCCTTAGTTAATAGATATTTTCTTATCCTCTTCAAGTTGAGAAGCTATCAATGAGTTGGATTCGAGCAAAGGAACCTTCTTTATAATTTTACTACTTGCCAAATATTCTTTGTTCCCTGCAAATATATACAAGAGAGAACCGTTTTTTATAGTATTAATTATAGGTTTTGTTAATTCCTTAGGTAAAGCTGGACAACCGTAACTTCTTCCCAATCTGCCGGTAGAATTTATTATGTTTTGACTACAATAATCAGCTCCATGTACCACAATTGCACGTGGTCTGGCTTGATCATTAATACCTTTTTCCAAACCATTTAATCGTAATGAAAAACCATTACCACCTTGATATGTCTCTTGAGTTAGATAAAACCCTAAAGAACTTTGATAAGAGCCATGATTATTAGAAAAGGAGGTAGCAAATTTTTCTCCGCTATTTCTACCATGCGATACTATATTGTGAAACAATAATTTTTTGGATTTCACATTTAATACATACATCCTTTTTTCGGTGGATGGTTTAGTGAAATCAATTACAGTGATAATTTCTTTATTCTTAGGATTAAGTTGATTGTATCCTTGTAATGCTTGTTGAAATGCTTCCCATTTCATTATTTTACCCAATTCCATCTCTAAATATAGATTTCTGATTGGATCTGTTTGTTTTTTTTCTATGGTATCCTTGATTTCTTTGGGGGCAATCACATGATTTGTAGTATTTAATGTGAGTACCGAAGTAGCTACAGCCCATAAAGAAATAAGCATTAATTTATTCATAAGCGCTTTCTTTATTTTCGATTACAAATTTAGGAAAAAATTGATTGTCAAAGTGTTAAATAATGTTTTATTCAATCACGACGACTAAAGATTCCATGGGTTTTGACTTTTCATAAACAAACTTGGCATGTGAAGATGCATTTCTAACACACATATGTGATCGTGGTGTGGTTCCTAATGACCAACTATATTCTATGATTTTACCTTTTGGATTATTTACAGGCACACCGTGTATATATGCCCCGTTAGTGAATCTGCTTGCATATGGAGCATAGCCTTCAATGGAAGTTGTTCCATCTTTATAATAAAACATTTTTGCTTTTTGTTCTTGGATGACAAATACACCCGTTGGGGTTTCCATAGCATGGGGAGGTTTATGACGACCTGTTGTGGCAGGATTCATACTGCGTATTTTCCATTCGCAGTTTCCTGTTCGTTCTATGCTACAAATATTTTGATTTGTAACATCTACAATGTTTACGTGTCTGATTATCATGTCGCTGCCTATGAGTTTCACGTACCGTTTAGGAACATACCACGTCCCTTCGAAGGATATTCCCTTCAATTTCACCATATCTAATGTGTCCGAACTCTCTAAACTAACTAAGGAACCATCTCTTCCATAAATGGTTGGTCTTTCACTAGATTCCTCTCGGTATAAAGGGGCTGATTGGTATCTTTCCGTGCCTAAAGTGTCTGAAACTCTTTTATATTGATTTCTGACAAAATTTTCTACCACCTCAGCCTCTTTATTTCTGTTCCTGTAGTTTTGAAGAACTGCGTATTGATGCTCTTCTCGCTGAAAGTTCTCGATAAAAGCTAGTTTTTCCTTTATTTTATCTAATTGAAATAGTCTAGTAGTATCCTTATAAGGATATACTTCCTCCAACGTATATTTGTCAAAAGTTATATCAATTTCCAAATTAATGTCTTTAGCGGTTCTGGGGCGAGCTTTTTCTTCCTCTTCTTTTGCTCGTTTAACTTGTTCCAAAGAATCCAATCTTTTTTGTTCGTTATAATTTTCATTCTTTGAGGTTGATTTTTGACAGGAGGAAGCTATCAGAAGGCAAACAAATAGACTAAAGAAAATACAATTTCTCATTCGCAATAATTAATAAATGGTTTTTTAATAATGACAATTTAAAGCTTCTTACCCAGAATCAACTAATATTCTACCAAATTCATTCCAAATTTATCTGTAAATTAGGAAAATATTATAAATAATCATGGTGAACTCAAAGAACTACATATGTATTGCTGTTGCTGTAATTACAAATCAGGATGATGATCTGTTGACTGTTCGTAAAATTGGTTCGGATTATTTTCAATTACCGGGAGGAAAGATTGATGCTTCAGAGACTCCAATCATTGCTTTATTAAGAGAACTTAAGGAAGAATTGAATCTAGATTTGAATGCTGTCAATTTTAATTTTGTAGGTTTACATGAGGCCCAAGCTGTTAATGAAACAGGTAAAACCGTTAGGGGATATCTTTTTCGATTCAATCAGGATCTAGAATTTAATTGGATGAAGCCCCGTGCAGAATTAGAGGAAGTATTGTGGGTGAATAAAAAGAATGTCGAGAATGTTAGGTGTGCAAACTTACTCAAACAATATGCTTTACCAATCTGGTTGGCTAAAAATAATTTTTGATAAATTTTAAGTATTTACTGTTGGTCATTCCTTTTAGAATGATTTTTAAAATAAATACCCCTCCAAACTTAATTGGAAGGGTAAATACTATGAGGTATATTTTATTAAAAACTGAATGTTACGCCTACTGATGGTGCTAATGAATTTGCATTTAAACCATATGAATTTGTTGTTGTTTCGGTGTCTGAAACCTCTTGTTTTGTAGTACTATTTTTATAATATAGTCCCTTTACTTTAAATTCTATTCCAATGTTACTGGTTGGAAAATATGCGATACCAGGAGCTAATTCAACCCCATATTGTGCGGTCGATCCAATTTTTTCTCCATCCACATCCGAAGTACCCCATGCCATTGGGACTGTCAATTGACCAAAAAATTTAACTGGACCTTGGTTATTGCTATACATTCTTCCGAATGGAGCCAAAACAAACTCACCTTGTGTGGTTTCAACGTTATTTACTGACTCATTATTTTCCCACTGATAACCGACACCAGTACCCACTAGTATATTATCAGCAACAAAGTATCCAACTTGTGGAATAATACTGAAGGAATTATTTTTTATGTCAGAATCTTTTACTGTCGAACCATCATAACTAAGGTTTCCGCCAATTAAAAATTTTCCTTGTTCTGTTTGTGCACTTGCTGCAAATGTAAGAGCTGATATAGCTGTTAATGTAAGTAATGCTTTTTTCATGATGTTTATTTTTATATAATTTGACTTTATTGTCATGTTTAGTCAAATATTCAAATCGGATGCCAAAGTATTTCTATTCTGATTTACTTTTCTTATCAAAAAATCTTCTTATTATGGTATTAAATTGATAATTAGTGTTTTAACATTTTAACGTCAGTGTATTATCATGATTTCCTGACAGTAGGTGGACATTCCTGAAAAAACGTTATAAAATTTAAACAGATATTTTTTCATAAAGTCAATTTGGCAGTAATTTAAAGTGTTCGATCCTGACATATACTGGTTAAATGGCAGATTAATTGAATTTAGAAGTGCAAACAGGTTGATTTATGTGCTTTTATGATTATAGAGGATGATCATTTACTGGCATTTTCTTCTTGAATTCAATTGAAAGATAAATACAACGTCTTCTTTATGTATAATTAAACCAAAAGAAAGAATTCCGAATGTAATTTTACAACACTTCCAACTGCTGTGCGATTTGTAATATTTGTTCAAAATCTTATAAATACTTGAGACATTATAGACCTTTTTGAAAATGTTTTTCTAATTTAGAATTAAACCTATAATAATATGTCGATTTCAAGAAGAGATTTTATTCAAAAAACGGCCATGGTTTTGCCGTTTATTCAAATGAATACATTGTATTCAAATTCCAAAGCAGAAAAGATTGTTCGAGTTGCCGCAATTGGCATTAAAGGGATGGGATGGTCCAATTTATCATCCATAATTAAACATTCGAATGTTATTTGTACTGCAATTTGTGATATAGATGATCGAGTAATTTCTGAAAGAAAAAAACAATTATCCGACTTAGGACACCAAGTTAAAGTATATAAAAACTATAAAGATTTATTAGAGGACAAAAATGTGGATGCGGTTATCATTGCTACACCTGATCACTGGCATTGCCTCATGATGATTGATGCTTGTCAAGCTGGCAAGGCTGTTTATATTGAAAAACCGATTGGAAATTCAATTGTTGAGTGTAATGCAATGGTGGTGGCTAAAAATAAATATAACTCCATAGTTCAAGTGGGTCAATGGCAGCGATCACAAAAGCATTTTAAACAGGCTATTGATTTTGTTCATTCTGATAAATTAGGAAAAGTAAGATTAGTTAAGGCTTGGGCCTACTTAGGATGGAAAAAACGTGTTCCAGTACTTCCTGATTCCTCTGTGCCAACTGGAGTTGATTATAAAAGTTGGATTGGTCCAGCTAAAACAAGACCCTTTAATATGAATAGGTTCCATTATAATTTCCGGTGGTTTTGGGATTATGCAGGTGGTCTAATGACCGATTGGGGGGTCCATTTATTGGATTATGCGTTACTGGGAATGAAAGTATCCGATCCTAAATCTATTATGGCCGCTGGTGGAAAATTTGCTTATCCAGACGATGCTGGTGAGACACCAGATACACTTACAACAGTTTATGAGTTCTCCGGATTTAATATCCAATGGGAGCATGCATCGAGTATAAGCGGGGGGCCATATCAAAGAGAGCATGGGATAGCTTTTATTGGAAATAACGGAACCCTTGTTTTAGACAGGAAGGGTTGGGAAGTCATTCCAGAAGGTAATAGGATGGAAGCTGTACCATTCCAAAAACAAACAGATAATGGACTGGATGTGCATACGGCAAATTTTGTTCAAGCTATTCGTACCAATGATGCTAGTATTTTACATGCACCTATTGAAGTTGGAGCACATATTGCTAAACTTGCCCAGATGGGAAACATTGCCTATCGAATAGGTCAAAAAATAAATTGGAACCCAGAATTACAGAATTTTAATGAACTGCAGGCGAATGATTTATTAGCCGCAGAATACTACAACGGTTATAAATTGCCTAATGTTAAATGATTGGGTATAGTGAATTCTTCAAGACCACCAGATGATTCTCCTTTATTAGGTTAAAAAAGGTAGCATTTTTAATATTTTCTTCCAACAACAGAGGAAGATATATTTTATTATTTTGGACATTGAGTTCATAATAACCAAACAATATTTGATTATTTTTTTGAACTGATTTTACTGCTCTTACTAATTGAATATCATTTGCTAAATTAAAAGTCACTTGATTTCCGCTTACCCATTCTATGGTTATATCCAGAGTGTTTGCATTAAACCATATGCTTTGCTGTTTAATATACTTGAGTTGATTGTTAAGCAAAAACAATTGACTCATTAAGTAAAGGCTGATTGGCAACAAGAAAAACAGAATCTTGATTTTTATTGCTAATAAAATTGTTATTATAAATAGTACTAATCCAACAAAAACACTAAATAATGTGTTTTTTATTGCTTTTTGGATGATAGGTTTAGCGCATTCAATTAAAGTAAAACCTTGTTTGAATCGTAAATTCAAATTATTTGATTTAGTTTTTGATAATATCTTTTGTGATAATAAATATATTAATACCACAAGAAGGATGATTATTAGTAGAATCTTGTACATTAATATTGTTCTGATTCATTAGGGTAATTACCTGATTTTACATCTGCAATAAACTGCGTCGCTGCCTTGTTAATTTCTTGATTTAGATTCAGGTATTGTCTAAGAAATTTCGGTTTAAACTCTTGGGTTATTCCTAACATGTCGTTGACCACCAAGACCTGACCATCACAACCATTGCCTGCACCAATTCCAATTGTAGGAATATACAAACTTTCTGAAACTTGTTGTGCTAGTTTGGCGGGGATTTTTTCTAATACTATTGCAAAACAACCCGCTTCTTGTAATGCTAAAGCATCAGATTTAAGCTTTTCTGCTTCTTCGTCTTCCTTTGCTCTAACACCAAAATCGCCAAATTTATAAATAGACTGAGGTGTTAATCCTAAGTGTCCACAAATTGGAATTCCTGATTGGACGATTTTTTTGATATTGTCAATAATTTCTACACCTCCTTCTAATTTTAAGGCATGAGCACCGGATTCTTTCATCATTCTTACGGCGGCTTTATAAGCATCGACCGTGGATCCTTGGTATTCTCCGAATGGAAGGTCTACCAATACCATTGATTTTTTTGCCGCTCTAGCAACAGCAGATGCATGATAGATCATGTTATCTAAAGTGATCGGAAGCGTAGTTTCATAACCAGCGAAAACATTTGCTGCCGAGTCTCCAACTAATAAAATTTCTACTCCAGCATCATCTAAAATTCGAGCAGTAGAATAGTCGTAAGCTGTAAGCATACTGATTTTCTCCCCCTGATTCTTCATATCGCGTAGGATAGAGGTTGTGATTCGCTTTATTACTTTATTTACTGACATAATAGATGGGTTTAATGCAAAAGTAGACATTTTTGTAATAGTATCAACTTGAATGTTAGTCTATTGGTTAAAGTAGTCTGAATAATAGAAATTTAGCCTTAAATTGTTATTTTTGCAAAATGGTTTCACAAGTACAGAATCAATTCAAATTTCCAAAATTTGAAGATTTAATCATTCATGAGGATGATAATCTAATTGCCATTAATAAACCACCATTTATTGCATCGTTAGACGCTAGAGATGGTGGTGAGGTAAATATTCTACGATTAGCTAAAAAATACGTTGCAGATGCACAGGTTTGTCACCGATTGGATAAGGATACATCAGGAGTACTTTTGATTGCTAAAAATCCAGAGACATATAGGTTGGTTTCAATTGAATTCGAAAAGAGACGAGTTGAAAAAATTTATCATGCAATTATTCAAGGAACACATACATTTGATAATCTGCTAGTTGATTTGCCAATTTTGAATCAAGGAAATAAAAGCGTCACTATTGACCGGTATAATGGTAAACCTTCGGAAACTATTTTTAATAGTATTAAGTATTTCAAAAGTTTCACTTTAGTACAATGTAAACCTATTACTGGACGTATGCATCAAATTCGTATTCATTTAGCGACTCAAAGGGCAGCCATTGTGGGAGACACAATGTATCATGGAGATCCGGTTTTTCTTTCTCAGATTAAAAAAAGAGGATATACTTTATCTAAAGATCAGCAGGAACAACCAATTATGAAAAGATTTGCTCTACATTCAAGGTCAGTTAAATTTAATGTTCATAACAATGATTATTCATTCCAAGCTGAATATCCAAAGGATTTCGCTACCTTGTTAAAGCAATTGGAAAAATATGATTCATAACTATGAACAACAAAAACAAATCTAAGAAAAATGTAATTTTATACGCAATATTAGGGCTGGTGGTTTTATTATTTCTATGGCCAAGTAGTCGTATTGCTATTCAGAAAGGTCTGATGAATATGGGATTATTTAAGAAAGAAGTCATCCAGAATCAATCAAAGCCGATCGTTTCAGACCTACCAATGGTTGTGGTTGAATCCGTAAGTTTTTCAAATCAAACAGGCGATATAACCCAAGTTCAAAACCTAAAAGGAAAGGTTGTTTTTATCAACTTTTGGGCAACCTGGTGTGGACCTTGCCGTGCAGAAATGCCATCTATTCAAAAACTTTACGACAAGTATAAAACAAATAATCAAGTTGAGTTTCTATTGGTTGAGATCGAAAATGATCGTGATGGAGCCAAAGCCTTTTTAAAAGAAGAAAATCTCAATCTTCCAATTTATTTTCCAGAAAGTGAAATTCCAAAAACGTGGCTAAGCGATGCAATTCCTTCGACCGTTGTGTTAGATAAAGAAGGTCAGTTGGCCTTTGATCATAAGGGAATGGCAGATTATTCAAATAAAGAATTCGAGGATTTTCTGATATCATTAATCAATCAATAATAAAATGACGAAGCAAGAGCTAATCAATTTAATTAAAATAAAGAAAAGCTTTTTATGTGTTGGATTAGACACAGACCTAACGAAGATACCAGAGCATTTGTTGGATGATCAAGATCCAATATTTTCATTTAATAAGGCAATAATAGAGGCGACAGCTGATCTATGTGTTGCGTACAAACCAAACATTGCTTTTTATGAAAGTTATGGTGTGAAAGGTTGGGAAGCATTACGTAAGACTAGTGAGATTCTTCCTAAAGATTGTTTTAGTATCGCAGATGCAAAAAGAGGTGATATTGGCAACACTTCGAAAATGTATGCACAAGCTTTTTTCAATACTAAAATTTCAGGACTAAACTTTGATTCGATCACTATCGCACCTTATATGGGGGAGGACTCGATTACTCCTTTCCTCGAATTTGATAACAAATGGGCCATTGTATTAGCGCTTACCTCTAATCACGGAAGCAAAGACTTCCAAAATTTTGAAAACAGTATTGGTAGACAATTATTTGAACAGGTTATAGAAAAGGTCAATACTTGGGGAACACCTGAAAATATCATGTATGTAGTTGGTGCTACTCGAGGGGAAGCTTTTGTAAAAATAAGGGAACATGCCCCAGATCATTTTCTTTTAGTTCCTGGTGTCGGTGCACAAGGGGGCTCACTGGAGGACGTATGCAGATATGGTATGAATAAAGACTGTGGATTGTTAGTTAACAGTACGCGTGGAATAATTTATGCCTCCAATGGAAAAGATTTCGCAGAAAGAGCCCGAGAAGAAGCTCTGATTCTCCAGGGACAAATGCAGCATCAACTCGAAATTCACCAAATTATATAGGCTGCTTTTTAACAAAAATTATTCTTTTTGTTAGAATTTTCATTTTTGGCATAATAATTTAGATGCTTGGATGATTAATACGCTTATGATTAAAACGAAAATATTTTGTTTATGGGCCGCTGTATGGGCTCTTTCGAATCTTATTACAGGATGTAGTTCAATGTACTTGCCAAACGTTCCAGCAACTCCAATGTTCAATAGTGCAGGCGAAGGGTACATTGCCGGACACGTGAATACTAAAGGAAATTTAAGCGGAAATGCTGGAGTAGCAATTACGGATAATATTGCAATTATTGCAAACGGTTCTTTTCAAGATTATAAGTCTGATAATCATGATTTTAAACAGTATCTTTATGAAGGGGGTCTAGGGTATTATACTCAAGTTGGCAAAGCTAAACGAAGTGTGCTTGAATTCTACGCAGGCTACGGGATAGGTTCAACAATAGATTTAGAAAAAAGAGCAAGTACAACTGGAACTAATGTGGTTGAGACTAAGGACATGGATTTTAATAAAATATTTATTCAAGCTAATTTTTCTTCTACCAGGAAGAATAAGATCAGTCTTTTTGGAAAAAAACGTAGCTTAAATTATGGAACAGCTATTCGCATGTCAAGAATTAAGATGGATCGTTTTGATTTGAATCAAATTTCGCAAAACTTAGAAGAAAACCTGTATATAGAACCTATTTTCTTCACTCGTTTAGAACTCCACAAAGGATTGCAAATCCAATACACAAATGGTTGGAATATAGGACTCATGAATAATGAATATTTAAAACCCGGAAATGCAGTTTTTACCTTGGGAATAATTTACAATTTTGATAAAAAGAATTAAAACAATATGAAAAAAAATATATGGATGCTTGTAATTTGTCTTACTATGTTGCTAGGCAGTTGTCAAGTAAATAAAAAAGCTCAACTTAAGGCATTAGCGGATTGTGAATATGTAGTTTCCTCAGTTGAGCAAGTGAAATTTAATGGAAAGTTTCTGGACTCTTACAAAGGAAGTGATGGAAATTATAATTTATCGTCTCTAGCAGGTTTAACAGTAGCTTTGTTTAGTAAAGAGTTGCCATTAGAGGGAAAGATAAATTTGAAAATCACCAATCCTGAGCAACAGCGAGCAGCTATAAATTCCTTTAAATACATGATTGAAATCCAAGGTTCGCCCCTGTTTGAAGGTGTAGTTGATCAAAATGTAGATCTTTCTCAAGGAGAAAGTGCTATTATACCTCTCACATTTAAAGCCAATATTTTTAATAAAGCAAAAGAAAGTGGTTTTGAAAAGTTTTTTGATGAGTTATTTAATAAAAATACAGACGGTTTTATGGTTCTGAAAATAAAACCCTCCTTTAGAATAGCAGGTCAAAATATATATTATCCTAGCTACCTAACAGTCGATAAAAATTTCGGAAAAAAAATATTTACATTATTTAAGAAATAAAATAGAAAAACTATTTGGAGCAGTCATTAACAGGCTGCTTTTTTTACGGATCAGGGGATGTATTTGTGTTGGTTAGGATAGTAATTCCATCATTGATGATCAGTCAGCTAGTTCATAATTAATTAATTTTTGTGTCAAATGTTATTGAATCTGTTGGGTTTTATATATTATCTTTTCGAGAGATAGTTTAATAACTTGAATATTTTAGAAACAGATTTATAAATAATGAATGCCTTGTACCTTAACTCATTATTAATAACTTTGTGAACTAATCATAACAATATCGTTTTATTTCTTTCATTTTATAAATAAAATCTGTGTCTAATTTTATTCTCATCATATTTTGTCTATCCGCAGGAGTTATCAGTAGAAAATTAAATTGGGTACCAAAAGATGGATTTAAAGCTTTAAACGCTTGGGTTTTATATTTTGGATTACCAGCAATTTCATTTAGATATTTACCTAAATTGAAATGGGATAATAATCTCCTATTCACAATGTTATGCCCTTTGGTAATTTTGGTTGGTTCAGTTTTGTTTTTTTACATTTTAGGAAGAATATTTAATCTGTCTAGAAGAACTGTGAATACTTTAATGCTAGTTGGTGGGTTGAGTAATACTTCATTTGTAGGGTTTCCATTAATCACTGCATATTATGGTGCTCAATCCTTACCTATTGGAATTGTAAGCGATCAAATGACTTTTTTCTTGCTTTCAACTCTAGGGGTAATAATTGCTATGAAGGGCAGCTTGAATACCAAAAGTACAGTGAGGTTTGTTTTTTTATTAAGAAGGGTATTTACTTTTCCTCCTTTAATTGGCTGTTTATCTGCGATTGTACTTTCAAAATTTATAGATTTAAGTAGTCTCGACGACTTTTTCCAAATGATAGCAGCTACGGTTTCACCTATTGCATTATTCTCTATTGGCCTACAACTAAATTTTGCAATTGTCAAAAAAGAGGTTCCAAATATTACTTATGCGATTATTTATAAATTAGTTTTAGCCCCTCTGTTAGTCTTTTCAATTGCATTGGTTTTTGGTTTTAAGGGAGAAATTGTAGAGGTCTCTATTTTTGAAATGGCTATGCCGAGTTTAGTAGCTACAAGCATGGTATTGAGTCAGTTTAAACTAAATTCTAAGATTGGAAATAGTGTGATTGGATTGGGGATTCCATTGGGTATAATAACATCTTTTTTATGGTTCCAAATTTTGAACAATTATATTTTGTAACTGAAATGTTATGGAATTTAGTGTTAGATTTTTTATCTTTATTGCAATTTAAACAAAGGATTGCTATTAAATTTTAATAAAAACAAATACTTGTAAGTAATTTATGAAAAATGTATTATTCTTTGCCTTATTAGCAGGAATGCAGTTAAGCTATGCTCAAACCAAGCATGAAAAATATACGCAAAAGATAGATGGGACTAACCTTGAATTCACGATGGAGGCTATCCCTGAAGGGAAATTTAAAATGGGCAGTGCGAGTTCTGATCATGTTGATGAAAAGCCTGTGCATGAGGTGAAAATTGATCCATTTTGGATGGGAACTTATGAGGTAACATGGAATATCTTTGAACCTTTCTTATACAAAGATTTTGAAATAACTAAATCAACAGATGGAAAAGTACCACCTGAGGTGGATGCAGTAACCCGACCAACAAAGCCATATTTAGATATGACTTTTGGATTTGGTAAAGACGGTTTGCCTGCTTTAGCTATGACCCATTACAATGCCATACAGTTTTGTAAATGGTTGTACGTTCGGACTGGTGTATTTTACAGACTTCCTACAGAAGCAGAATGGGAATATGCATGTCGAGCTGGCAGCGAAAGCGAATATTTCTTTGGTGAAGATCAATCCAAGCTATCTGAATATGCTATTTTTAAAGAAAATTCTGGAAGTCAAACTCAGAAAGTCGGTACAAAAAAACCTAATCCTTGGGGTTTGTATGATATTCTAGGCAATGTTTCAGAGTGGACTTATGATCAATATCAGGAAGATTATTATAGTCAGTTCGATGGAAAGGTTGCAGATAACCCTGTGAATGTCCCTACTAAATTATATCCCCATGTAGTGCGGGGTGGATCTTTTGACAGTGACCCGAAAGACCTAAGATCATCTTCAAGGATTGCCTCCGATCCATTTTGGAAACAATTAGATCCTCAAATTCCAAAGTCGAATTGGTGGTTTCCTGAAGCTCCATTTGTCGGAATGCGCTTAGTTCGACCTGTCAATCAACCTAGTCATGAAGAAATCATGGCATATTATGACAAAGCTCCAATCAAAGATTTTTAATGTAAACCTAATACCTAATAATAAACTCAATTTAAATCTATATTCATGGAAAGTTTAAAACGAAGAGAATTTATAAAATCTTCATCTGCTATTGTAGGGGCTGCGGCACTTACCTCTAGTTCGGTTAGCCAAGTGTTTGCTGCTGGAAGCGACGTGATAAAAATTGCATTAATTGGTTGTGGAGGCCGTGGAACTGGGGCAACCTTCGATGCATTTGCTTCTGGTCAAAACATTCAATTGGTTGCTATGGCTGATGCTTTTAAGGATAATCTAGATAATACATACAAAATTCTTAAGGAGAAATTCGGAGATAAAATTAATGTATCTGATAGCCGTAAGTATGTTGGTTTCGATGCGTATAAAGAAGCTATGAAAGATGCCGATGTTGTTTTACTAACAACTCCTCCGGGATTTCGTCCAATGCATTTTGCTGAAGCTGTAAAACAAGGTAAACATGTGTTTATGGAGAAAGCAGTCGCCACCGACATTCCAGGAGTACGTAGTGTTTTGGAAACAGCTAAAGAAGCTCGTCGTAAGAAATTGAATGTCGTGGTTGGATTACAACGTCGTTATCAAACTAATTATAGAGAAGCGATTCAAAGAATTCACGACGGTGCAATTGGAGAGGTTGTTTCTGGTCAAGTATATTGGAACGGAAGTGGTGTTTGGGTGCGACCTCGTAAAGCCGGACAAACGGAAATGGAATATCAAATGCGTAACTGGTATTATTTCAACTGGTTATGTGGGGACCATATTGTAGAACAACATGTCCATAATATTGATATAGCCAATTGGGTAAAAGGGAAATATCCGGTTTTAATTCAAGGAACTGGGAGTAGAGCACACCGTACAGGAAAAGAGTATGGTGAGATCTATGATAATTTTGCACTTGAGTTAACCTATGATGATGGATCTGTTGTTTATAGTCAATGTAGACATTTTGAAGGCATTTCCAACCGTGTAGATGAAACCTTCCAAGCTTCAAAAGGAAGAGCATTTCTATCAGCGAATAACCAAGCGATATTATGGGATGCGAATGGAAAGGAAGTTTATAGACATGATCCAAAAGGAAACCCTAACCCGTATCAACAAGAGCATAAAGAATTGTTTGAAGCTGTTGCCAAAGGGGAGTACAAATTCGATAATGCTGAATATGGAGCTTATAGTAGTTTAACGGGAATAATCGGCCGAATTGCCTGCTATACGGGTAAGGTTATTAAGTGGGATGCTGCCTTACAATCTAATATCGATTTGATGCCAACAACATATTCATGGGATGCTACACCAAAGATAGTTCCAAATAAGGATGGGTTTTATCCAGTTGCAATTCCAGGAATAGACGTAGATAAATATATTTAACTGTGATAAAATTTTCCAGTTTTATCGTATTAATGATGATTGGTTGTTGGACTTATTCCCAACAACCAATCTCTGTTTTAAAACGTCATGAAATATATGGGAAGGCTCAGGGTACAACCTATACAATCAGTTATTATTCTTCTTCACCCGTTATAAAAAAATCTGCTATAGATAGCGTATTCAAAGAGATTGATGAATCCATGTCTTTGTATATAAACGATTCTAAAATTTCTGAATTCAATAAGTATACCACCAACCAAATGAAGTTGGATCCTCATATGTATGAGGTGATCAAAAGCGCATTTAATGTTTATCAAGATTCGAAAGGCTTATTCGACGTTACAGTTAAGCCACTGGTTGAATTGTGGGGATTTGGAGTTGAAAAAGAGCAAGGGATACCAGATTCAAACAAAGTAAAAGAAGTATTGAATTCCGTTGGAATGGATAAGCTAAGCTTAAAGGGCAAAGTGCTGAAAAAAAAACAAGCAGGAGTTCAGGTTGACCTAAACGGTATCGCTCAAGGATATACGGTAGACGTTCTTTATAATTATCTTCTTAAAAAAAGCGTTAAAAATTTTATAGTTGAGGTGGGAGGTGAGATTAAAACCCATGGAAAAAAACCGAATAATGAACCATTCAAAATTTTAATTCAAAGACCAGAATCTGAAACTGAGAATTCGGAACACATTGTAATGTTGAAAAATAAGGCTATTACTACTTCCGGCAGTTATCAGAACTTTCGAGAGGTTAATGGATATAAATTTTCACATCATATTGACCCACGGAATGGTTATCCATTGACATCAACAATTATTTCAGTTACGGTTATAGCAAATAAGGCCATCGATGCCGATGCGTATGATAATGTTTTTATGGCTATGACACCTGAAGATGCTTTGAGATTTGCGAATTCAAAAAATATAATGGATATTTATTTATTATATTTAGATAATGGTCAGGTAAAAGAGGCCCATTCTACGGGTTTCGCAAAGTTTTTGCAAACCAAATAAATTTTTTATTTTAATAACTTAAACCTACATGAAACGATCAGATTTTTTGAAAAATAGTTCTGTATTAGTTGGAGCATCCTTATTATCAAGTAACCTTGATGCTCATACTCAGTCGAATTCCAACAATAACATGCCAAATTCCGCCAATCAACCTTTTAAATTAGATTATGCTCCACATCAAGGAATGTTTGCAGCTAGTGCTGGGAAAAATGTTCTAGATGAGATACAATATATGTATGATTTAGGTTTTAGGAGTATAGAAGACAATGGTATGCCGGGAAGATCCCCTGAGGAACAAAAAAAGATTGGTGATCTATTAGCAAAGTTAAGTATGCGTATGGGGGTATTTGTTGTTCCTAAAGGAGGAAATGGTGCCAATACATTAGCAGCAGGCAAACAGGAACACGTTGATATCTTTTTAAAAGGATGTAAAGAGTCTGTAGAAATAGCAAAACGTTGCAATGCGAAGTGGGTAACAGTTGTTCCAGGGGACTACGCAAGGAATTTGCCAATTGGTGTACAAACAGCAAACGTAATAGAGGGATTAAGAAGGGGGGCTGAAATTTTTGAACCTCATGGAATCACTATGGTATTAGAGCCATTAAGTGATACACCAGATTTGTTCTTGAGATTTACGGACCAAACATATGAAATCTGTAAATCGGTTGGTAGTGCGTCTTGTAAGATTCTTTATGATGCATATCACCAACAGAAAAATGAAGGAAACTTAATACCTAATATGGATTTATGTTGGAGTGAAATTGCCTATATCCAAGTAGGAGATAATCCAGGTAGACGCGAACCAACTACTGGTGAAGTTAACTATAAAAATATTTTTAAATGGCTTCATAAAAAAGGATATACTGGGGTTATCGGTATGGAACATGGTATGTCCAAATCTGGTAAAGAAGGTGAAGATGCTCTTGTGAAAGCTTATAGAGAGGTTGATTCATTTTAGTGCTAAACGCATTTAGTAATGAAACAAATTCGTTATCATCTTTTGAAAACACTTAATTATTTATATCTTTAATTCTATTATATTTAATAAACCTTAAATAATGTCATCATCTATTAAGTTTAAGTTATCCTTCATGATGTTTCTGGAGTTCTTTATCTGGGGAGCATGGTTTGTAACATTGGGAACGTTCCTAGGAAATACACTAAAAGCATCTGGCTTAGAGATCTCTAATATTTTTTCGACTCAATCATGGGGAGCTATTATAGCTCCATTTATAATTGGAATGATCGCTGACCGCTATTTTAATGCAGAAAGAATATTGGGTGTATTACACCTTATTGGTGCTGTTTTAATGTTTCAACTTTATAACAGTGAAGATGTGGCAACTTTTTTCCCGTATGTTTTAGGGTATATGATTCTTTATATGCCAACCTTATCATTAGTAAATTCAGTTTCTTTTAGACAAATGAAAAATCCAGAGAAAGAATTTTCATTTATTCGAATCTGGGGTACAATTGGTTGGATAGTTGCAGGTTTGTCAATCAGTTATTTATTCAAATGGGATTCAGATCAAGGGTTACAAGACGGTTTGCTTCGCAATACCTTTTTAATGGCTGCAGTCGGATCTCTGGTTTTGGGTTTGTTTAGCTTTTTACTTCCGAAAACACCTCCGGTTAAAGCTGGAAATCAAAATGAAAAGGAAAGTATTTCAAAGATATTAGGATTGGATGCTATAAAGTTATTGAAAGATCGTAATTTTTTAGTATTCTTTTTATGTTCCATTTTAATTTGTATCCCACTCGCGTTTTATTATCAATATGCGAACCCCTTTTTGACAGAAATTGGTTTAGAAAATGCAACGGGTAAAATGACCATTGGTCAGATTTCGGAAGCATTATGTTTGTTATTACTACCCGTTTTCTTTACGCGATTTGGCTTTAAAAACACCATTTTATTGGGAATGTTATGTTGGGTAATTCGCTATGTATTGTTCGCTTATGGAAATGCTGGAGAATATACATTTATGCTATTATTAGGTATAGCTTTACATGGAATATGTTATGATTTCTTCTTTGTGTCTGGACAGATTTATACAGACTCCAAGGCTGGTTCAGAAAATAAAAGTGCAGCACAAGGTTTAATAACTTTAGCTACCTATGGGGTAGGGCAGTTAATCGGATTTTGGGTAGCTGGATATGTAAGTGATATGTATGTTGATATCAAAACAAATGACCTCGCATTATTCTGGAACAAGTTGTGGGTAGTTCCAGCTGGAATTGCATTTTTGGTGTTTATTATATTTTTAGTTTTCTTCAAAAAAGAAACTATAAAAAATCAAACTGAAACTAATTAAAAATAAAAGATAATGGTAGAAAATAATGTATACGATGCTATTGTTATTGGATCCGGTATCAGTGGTGGATGGGCCGCCAAGGAATTAACTGAAAAGGGTTTAAAAACAATCATGTTAGAACGTGGTCGTAATGTAGAACACGTTAAGGATTATCATGCCGTAAAGGATACTTGGGAATATCCACATAGAGGTGGTCGTACTGTTCAAATGGAAAAAGATTATCCAGTATTGAAACGAGATTACCCATTAAATGAAAAAAACCTAGATTTCTGGGTGAATGAAAAAGAAAGTCCTTATACCGAAGTTAAGCGGTTTGATTGGTTTAGAGGGTATCATGTGGGAGGTCGCTCATTAATGTGGGGTCGCCAAAGTTACCGTTTAGGTGATCTAGATTTTGAAGCTAATTTAAAAGATGGTCATGGGGTTGACTGGCCAATCCGGTATGCTGAAATTGCTCCTTGGTATAGTTATGCTGAGAAATGGGCTGGTATTTCGGGTAACCGTGACGGCCTCGATGTTTTGCCCGACGGTGACTTTATGCCAGCAATGGATTTTAACATTGTTGAGAAAGATCTTGCAGAAAGACTAAAAAAAGAATATAGCGGAAATCGTCACTTCATTATGGGACGTACCGCAAATATCACTCAACCGCATACTGGCCGTGTTAATTGCCAATATCAAAACCAATGTTGGTTAGGTTGTAATTTTGGAGCTTATTTTAGCACACAATCTTCAACCTTACCTCCGGCTATGAAAACTGGGAATTTAACCCTCAGACCTTTCTCTATAGTAACTAAAATAATTTATGATAAAGATACCAAAAAGGCAAAAGGAGTAGAAATTATTGATGCAGAAACGAATAAAACCTATGAATTCTTTGCGAAAGTTATTTTCGTGAATGCATCTGCATTTAACTCAACATGGGTATTAATGAATTCTGCTACGGATGTCTGGGAAGGTGGTTTAGGAAGTAGCTCAGGTGAATTAGGTCATAACGCTATGGATCATCATTTTCGCCTCGGTGCGGGAGGTAAAGTCGAAGGATATGATGATAAGTATTATTTTGGAAGAAGACCAACCGGATTATATGTGCCGAGATTTGTGAATATTCCAAGTGATACAAAAAAACGTGACTATGTGCGCGGTTTTGGGTATCAAGGATCCGGAAGCCGTGGTCGTTGGTCAGGCGATATTGCCGAAATGGCAGTTGGCGGAGCATGGAAAGATGCGCTTTGTGAACCGGGAAATTGGAGCGTTGGTTTCACAGCATTTGGAGAAATTTTGCCGTATCACGAGAACAAGATTTCCTTGGATAAAACTAAAACAGATAAATGGGGCTTGCCTGTATTATCAATGGATATGGAAATCAAAGATAATGAGCAGAAGATGAGAAAGGATATGACTGAGGAGATGAAAGAAATGCTTGAAAAAATTGGTGTTAAAGATGTGAATACCTATGATGGTGGTTATCATTTCGGTATGGGTATACACGAAATGGGGACAGCTCGTATGGGTAGAGATCCTAAAACTTCAGTTTTAAATGGAAATAACCAAGTTTGGGATGCTAAAAATGTATTTGTTACTGACGGAGCAGCAATGACATCCGCAGGCTGCGTTAATCCATCCTTAACATACATGGCGTTGACTGCAAGGGCAGTTGATTTCGCGATTAGTGAACTTAAAAAAGGAAACTTATAATTGACTAAACCAATAATTATGAATAAAAATAATTCAAGAAGAGAATTTCTCAAAAATACTGCAATTGCGGCTGCAGGTTTTAGTATAGTACCTAGAAATGTGTTAGGCGGCACTGGTTTTGTTGCTCCTAGTGATAAATTAGTTGTTGCAGGAATTGGAGTTGGCGGTAAGGGTGAGAGTGATATCCGTTCATTTCACGAGAGTGGAAAAGCTGATATTGCATTCTTATGCGATGTTGATGATCGTCGTGCAGCAAATTCAATAAAACGTTTTCCGAAGGCGAAATACTACAAAGATTTTCGGGAGATGTTGGACAAGGAGCATAAAAATATTGATGCAGTTTCTGTTTCAAGCCCAGACCATAATCATGCAATTCAGGCTTTAGCAGCAATGCAATTAGGCAAACATGTTTATGTTCAAAAACCACTTGCTCATGACATATGGGAAGCTAGGGTTTTAACAGAGGCAGCAAAAAAATATAAAGTAGTTACTCAAATGGGTAACCAAGGATCCTCTAATGATGGACCAAGGATAGCTCGTGAATGGTATGAAGCCGGTTTAATTGGTGATGTTCATACAGTTTATTGTTGGACAGACCGTCCGGTTTGGCCTCAAGGTATTTCGTGGCCTACTCAAGGAATTCCTGTGCCAAAAGAATTAGACTGGAATCTTTGGTTAGGTACCGCACCTGATAAAGCTTTTGTTGATAAATTAGTTCCATTTAATTGGCGCGGATGGTGGGATTATGGTACCGGAGCTCTAGGAGACATGGGATGTCACCTACTTGAGGTGCCTTTCAGTGTATTGGGGTTATCGTATGTTCAGGATGTGCAAGCTTCAGTAGGCTCTGTATATGTTGATGAATTTAAACGTGGATATTTCCCTGAAAGTTGTCCACCGTCAAGTCACGCAACAATGACATTTCCAAAAGCTACCAGAACAGAAGGTCCGGTTACTCTACATTGGATGGATGGTGGTATTCAACCAGCGCGTCCCGAAGAACTAGAAGCAAATGAGATTTTTGGTGATGGTGGTAATGGAATTTTGATGGTTGGCACAAAAGGAAAGATTTTGGCTGATACATATGGCGATAATGCTCGATTACTTCCAACTTCAAGAAAAGAAAATGTTGCATTGAAATATGATCGTGTTCCAGGCGGAGCGGGTGGTCACTATAAACAATGGGTTGAGGCTTGCATTGCAGGTTACGGAAAAAAAGAGGTGAGTGCACCATTTGAAATTTCGGGGCCTCTAACAGAAGCACTATTAATGGCTAATTTAGCTATTAGAGGAGCAGATCTTCGCGTTGATGGTGGATATCCAGGCCGTAATTTGAAATTATTATGGGATAATAATAATATGAAAGTAACTAACTTTGATATTGTTAATCAATTTGTTAAACGGGAATACCGCCAAGGTTGGGAAATTGATTATAAAATCTAATTTTTGGAAATAATGGACAGAAGAGAAGCATTAAAACGTGTTGCGTTTATCGTTGGTGGCTCTGTAATTGGTGCAAACTTGTTTATTCAAGGATGTACTAGAACAGCATCTAAAGATGTGGCAGCTTTATTTGAGAAAGAATCGACAGATTTTCTAGGTGAATTAGCAGAAGCGATTCTTCCAAAAACATCAACTCCAGGCGCTAAAGAAGCAGGAGTAGGTGAATTTATACCTGTAATGATCCGTGATTGTTACGAGGAAAAGGATCAAAAAATATTCTTAGAAGGATTGAATTCTGTGAATGATCGAACTAAAAAAGAATTCAACAAACCATTCTTGGAACTTACAGCCGAAGAAAAACTGAAATTTGTAGATACACTTGATAAAGAAGCAAAAGAGTATCAAAAGAATAAAAAGCCTGAGGACGGAAATCATTTCTTTACGATGTTGAAACAACTAACTTTGACTGGATTTTTTACATCCGAAGTTGGTATGAAACAGGCACTCCGTTATGTTAAGATTCCTGGGAAATACGATGGGAACTATCCATACAAAAAAGGAGAAAAAGCCTGGGCAATTTAAGCTAAAATAAAATAAGCTTGATAATTCGTTACTTTTGAATTTAGAGCAAAGTAAATAAAGTGATCAAGTAAAATATGATTTTTACTTGATCACTTTTATTTTTATCATCTTCTATGTCTTTCAAAATATGATAAGAAAATAAATCTACCAATTTTTGTGTTTATTTATTTGTCCCTCTTTGTACTTTCATTAGGAAATGTATTGAGTTTTCTTTTTCAATTTGATAGATAAAGTTACTTATATCTAATTTTCCTTCATTGATTTGAATAGTTTCACCTAGTTTCAATTCCTTTAAAAAATTCATTTCTAATTTCTGAATGGATCCATCAGTTATGGTATTAGGTTCCATTGCATCAAAGCACCACTCCATGTATTTAACATTATTTGCATGATTTGCAATATCAAGATCGGATAGTTTTACCCGATGCTCACCTATATTTTGATTCGCAACATTTATTTCTAACTTTTTCAAACTATCCTTTGTATTACTTATATCTGGGTATAGGGTGATGTGATCAGTACTTATAGCTAAGGTATCTGCTCTTCGCTTTTCAATGTTGAATACGACCCATAAGCTAGTCGCACTTACAATTATTTGATCGTTTAATGTGATTTCAAAATTACGGATAGATCTTGTTCCAGTGTAATTTTGAATCCAGGTTTTAACGGTGATGCTTTGTGTGAATTTTGGTAATTTTTCGATTTCAATTAACATTCTACTCAAAACCCATGATTGATTGACGTTCATCATTTGATCGTATCCCAGTCCAATTTGTTCTGCATGCTCGCTTGCTGTTACTTGTAAAATATTATTTAGTTCACTGAACTTTAGGTCCCCCTTTGGATAACATTGGGTAAAGTTCAAATTCCATATTTTTTCGAATGTTCCCATATAAGTATATATAACGCGAATGTAACTAATTTAATATTCTGACTAAAAATCTTGTTCAAATATATAGAAATCGCTAAATTAACGTTAAGCTTATAAAAGTAAATTATATGACCGCAATAACTATTGAAAAAGAAGACGTGGATAAATTCAGAATTGTCCCTGCTGAAATTGATAATTCGGACCAGTTTTTCTCAAAGTTGCAAAATGCTCTCCGCCTAGGAAATGAGTTCAAATCAAAGACCACAATTGTATTCAATACTGAGCAGGGACCTAAACGAATTGAGACAACAGTATGGTCATTGACTGATAAATATATTCAAATAAAACATGGTATTTTAATTCCACTTAAATCATTAATTCAAATTGAATATTAAAGGAAAGGAGAGGTGAAACTTCTCTTTTTTTGTTATTAGAAAAGCTTTTCATGAAAATACTTAATCGTGAACAAATTCAATATGTAGATCAACAAACTGTCTTAAATCTAAAGATTAGCTTTTGGGAGTTAATGGAAAGAGCATCCAAGGCTGTTGTAGAAGAACTTATAATGGATTATAAAAACAGGCTCTTCAAGGTTCCTGTAAATATTATTTGTGGAAAGGGAAATAATGGTGGAGATGGATTAGCGATAGCAAGATTATTGAGAGATATCGGAGTAAAAGTTCAAGTATTTTTAATCCAAAGCGAGAAGTATTCACAAGATAATTTATCAAATCAATTAAAATTTAATGATTTTAAATATATTGATCTTGATTCTGAATTAATTATTAAAGACGGATTGCTGATTGATTGTTTGTTCGGTATCGGGTTGAATTCTCCGTTATCTACCGAATGGTATTCATTAATCAATCAAATTAATCAATTCCAAGGAGACATTATCTCTATTGATATGCCATCAGGATTACTTTGTCAAACCACTATGCCTTCGGATTCTATTGTCGTCAGGGCAAAGCATGTTTATACATTTCAAACAGTTAAATTATCTTTGTTATTACCTGAAAATAAAGACTATGTAGGTGATTTCAAAATTCTGAACATAGGAATCGATAAGTTGGTGATTAATAATCAACAGAGTAGTCATTTTTATCTTGAAAAAACAGATATTGTCCCATTATTACGACCAAGGGAAAAGTTTAGCCATAAAGGAACCTTCGGGCATTCTTTAATTGTGGGAGGTCGCGTTGGAATGATGGGGTCAATAGTTTTAAGCAGCAAAGCGGCCTTACGGATGGGGGCTGGCCTAGTCTCTGCTATGGTGCCTAGTTGTGGAGTTGATGTTATTCAAGTGTCTGTTCCTGAGGTAATTGTTCAAATCACTCCTTCTGAAAAGGAAATTGCTCATTTTTCTATTCCTAACTCCTTTTCCGCAATTGGAATTGGGATGGGAATGGGAAAGAGTCAACAGACCGTTGAAGCATTTGCACATTGGATGAAAAATCTTAAGGGGGATGAGCGCATCATATTTGATGCGGATGCTTTGAATATTTTGGCAATACGACCAGACCTTTTAGATTTTGTACCTTTTGAAAGTATTTTTAGTCCCCATCCAAAGGAATTGACTCGGCTAATAGGACCTTGGGATAATGATTACGAAAAAATAAAAAAAGCAAAAGAATTTGCCATTAAACATCAGGTCATAATGATTATTAAAGGGGCACACTCAGCAATAATTAATACGGATGGAGATATCTATTTCAATTCAACTGGAAATCCAGGAATGGCCACAGCAGGTTCCGGTGACGTTTTAACCGGCATGCTAACTAGCTTAAGATCCCAAGGCTATTCTGCTTTTGATTCAAGTCTTATAGCCGTTTATATTCATGGCTGTGCCGGAGATTATATGGCAGAAATAAAAAGTCAAACATGCTTAATAGCAAGTGATATAATTGAAGGAATACCGCATGCTTTTGTTTACAATAATTGTCTGTGAAATTTTGTCTCGAAAACCAGGAGATAAATGAAATATTATTTGATCTGTGCTTCAGCTTCAAAAACTGTGTCAATTTTCCAATGCATTTTATCTTTGGATGCATTGACCGCTAGTTGATCACATCTTTCGTTTAAAGGATGACCCGCGTGACCCTTAACCCACACTAATTTGATCTGATGTAATTTATAGACATTCATTAATCGAAGCCAAAGGTCTTTATTTTTTTTCCCATGGAAACCCTTTTGTATCCATCCATACACCCATTTTTTATCGATTGCATCAATGACATATTTGGAATCTGAAAATACTGTAACTTTTTGATTTAAATTTTTTAATGCCTCTAATCCAATAATAACAGCCATTAACTCCATCCTATTATTGGTGGTCCTTCTAAAACCTCCGGAAAATTCTTTTTGTAATAATTTTCCTTTAAAATCCGGATTTTCACCTTGATATAATACGCGCAATATTGTGCCGTATCCTCCTGGTCCTGGATTTCCACTTGAAGCCCCGTCTGTATAAAGTTCGATCATTGGCACAAAAGTAAGGAAATTAATGAATGCAACATCTCATTAGGTAATTATTGCCTGTCAAGAGAACCTGAAGTTCCTTTTTTTGAAAGAATTAAATAATAAAAATCACCTTCGCAGACAAATGAAAGACCGCATGGACTTAACGATCGAATGCGGTCTTTCAAGACGATTATGTTAAAATACTTAGATTGTACGCGTTTAATTTTCAGATCTTAAAAGTGTTTTCGCATTTTTTACTTTATTTTCCAATAGTGCTAATTTTACAACTTCTTGCATTTCACTTACATAATGGAATGTTAAATCTTTAATATAATCCTCCTTAATTTCAAGAATATCCTTCTGATTGGATTTACAAAGAATGATTTCTTTGATATTTGCCCGTTTAGCCGCTAATATTTTTTCTTTGATTCCACCGACAGGTAAAACCTTTCCTCTTAAGGTTATTTCTCCAGTCATAGCTAGTTTAGATTTCACTTTACGTTGCGTAAATAAAGATGCTAAGGCAGTTAGCATAGTGATACCGGCTGACGGTCCGTCTTTGGGCGTTGCTCCTGCTGGTACGTGTATATTAACATCCCATTGATCAAATATCTTATAATCAATTCCGAAATCTTCAGAATGTGATCGTAAATAAGCCATTGCTAATGAAGCAGATTCTTTCATCACATCTCCAAGATTCCCTGTAAGGCTAAGTTTGCCCTTGCCTGGACTCAAACTAGATTCAATAAACAATATATCACCACCGACAGATGTCCATGCCAAACCAGTTACAACGCCAGCAATTTCATTATTTTCATAAAGATCTTTGTCAAAAATTGGCGGACCCAATATTTCTTCTGTCAATTTTTCATTAACACTTTGACTATAGGGTTTCTCCATCACAATCCGCGTTGCGATACCCCTTACAATTGAACCTATCTTTTTCTCCAATCCACGAACTCCGGATTCTCTCGTATATTCTTCGATAATTTTTTCAAGAATAGTAGATTTCAGAGAAATATCTTTCGTTTGTATCCCATGCATTTCCCTTTGCTTTGGTAGAAGGTGTTTTTTAGCAATTTCTATTTTTTCCTCTATCGTGTATCCATTCACTTCGATAATTTCCATCCTGTCTAGTAGAGCTGGTTGAATACCGTTTAATGAATTGGCTGTAGCAATAAACATAACTTTGGAAAGATCATATTCCATTTCTACATAGTGATCATAGAAGTTAGTATTTTGTTCTGGATCTAATACTTCCAAGAGTGCTGAAGAAGGGTCTCCTTTAAAATCTGAACCAATTTTATCTATCTCATCTAAAACGAAGACAGGGTTGGATGCCCCTGCTTTTTTTAGAGATTGAATAATGCGTCCAGGCATCGCTCCAATATATGTTTTACGATGTCCTCTAATTTCGGCCTCATCTCTTATACCACCTAAGGCCATTCTAGTGTATTTTCTTCCCAACGCACGTGCAATAGATTTCCCTAACGATGTTTTACCAACCCCTGGAGGACCCACTAGACATAGAATAGGTGCCTTCATATTATTTTTCAACTTTAATACAGCTAAATATTCAATAATACGTTGTTTCACCTTATCCAAACCGTAATGGTCTTTGTTTAAAACTTTTTCTGCACGATGAAGGTCAAAATTATCTTTAGTATACTCTCCCCATGGAAGATCTAAAAGGAGTTCTAAATAATTAAGTTGTACAGAATAATCTGCAGCAGCTGGGTTGATTCGTCCTAGTTTTTCAAGTTCTTTAAGAAAATGTTTTGAGACCTCTTGTGGCCATTTTTTAGATTTGGCTCGTTTGGTTAAATCTTCTAACTCAAGATCAGGAGTATTTCCACCTAACTCTTCTTGTATTGTTTTAAGTTGCTGGCTTAAGAAATAATCTCGTTGTTGTTTATCTAGATCAACTCTTACTTTGTTTTGAATCTGATTTTTCAGTTCTAACATCTGAATTTCAGTTGTTAGGTGCTCTAACAATTGTTTAGCCCTCTTTATAAAATCCTTATTCTCTAATAAATCTTGTTTTTGTTCAAGCTCTAAAGCTAAATTAGAGGAAATGAAGTTAACTAAGAAGGTAGGGCTTTCGATATTTTTAATAGCTATTCCTGCCTCACTAGGAAGGTTAGGGGACAGCTGAATAATTTGCAAAGCCAATTCTTTAACCGAAGAAATCAAGGCTTTGAATTCTTTACTGCTAGTTTTTGGTTTATCTTCAGGAAAACGTTGCACACTGGCTGTCATATAAGGCTCTGTTTGCAAGACTTCAATTAGTCTCACCCTTTGTTTACCTTGAATGATTACCGTGGTATTCCCATCTGGCATTTGTAGTATTTTGATAATATGTGCTACAGTACCAACTTTATTTAGTTGATCAAAAGTAGGGTCCTCAACGTTCATATCTTTTTGAGATACGACAGCGATCGTACGGTTGCCTTTATAGGCATCTTTAACTAACTTTATTGATTTATCTCGACCTACAGTAATGGGGATAACAACTCCAGGAAATAAAACTGTATTCCTTAACGGAAGTATCGGAAGTTGATCAGGAATTTCAGCATTTCTCATTTCATCCTCATCTTGCTGAGTAAGGAGTGGGAAAAATTCCGTCTCTTCATTTATTATTGGTAATGTTTGATTAAAGTTGAATGCATCAAATTTGCTCATAAGCTATATTTCCAAATTGCCGACATCTTGTCAGATGCTTAGCAATATTTAATTTAAATTATTATTTCTGATTGTAATGCAACTGCGATGCCAAGACTTATTTTTGGTACTATTTGTGTTAATATAAAAACATAGCTGTTAAATCGTCAGTTAGAATCAAATTTTGTCACATCATAAATAATGATTGTTTAAATAGAAAACCCTTGAAATGTGGAAATGTTTATAAATAATCATTGATAACTTAAACTTTTTGACGGATTTTTACTCTATTTGATAAAGGTTTACACAAAACAGAAAAACTATATAAGAGATGAATATGAAATTAATTTTTTTTAATACACAGATGAAGGCGGTAAAGATTGGTTTAGCGACTATTGCATTAACGCTTGGCACTTTAGGAGTGCAGGCTCAAGAAAAGCAACAACACAGCGATCCAAATGTACGTGCAGGTGAAAAAGCATTGTTGGATGGTGATTTTAAAACTGCAGCCACGCAATTTGAAAAAGCACTGCCAGTTTCAGGAAACGACCCTGATGTAGTGTATTTGTTAGGTTATTCACAGTTCCAAAATGGGGAATATAAAAAGGCGATATCTAATTTTACGAAAGTAATCAGCCTTGATTCGAAAAATGTATCGGCGTTTTATTATAAAGCTAAAGCTAATAATAATATGGCAGTTAATAAGGATCTTAAATTAACGAATGTTGACCGTGAGGGCTTATTGAAATCTGCAATTTCTGATTATTCAAAAGCTATCCTCATCAATGCGGGAGATGCCAAATTATATCAAAATCGTGCAATTGCATATCGTGATTTAGGAATTTTGACAGGTACGTTTGGAGCGCCTAATTATAACAAGGAAACTGCGTCGGATGCTTACAATAAAGCGGTTGCTGATTATGAGAAAGTTTTAACGTATAATTCTGCTCGTAAGGACATACAGACAGAGGTTAAAAAAGCCAAAGTATATCGTGATAATTTGAAATAATATATCTACGGTTATTTATTACACAAAAAGCTCGGTGAACCGGGCTTTTTGTGTTTTTGTGTGTTTATGCTAGCTCTCAAATAAGACCAGCTCTCTCCAAAAGAGGATCCACTGAAGGTTCTTGTCCTCTGAACCTTTTATACAATATCATTGGGTGTTCTGTACCACCTTTTGATAATATATTGTCTTTAAAAAGGTTGGCTACTGATTTGTCAAAAATGCCTTTTTGTTTAAAAAAAGCAAAAGCATCCGCATCTAAAACCTCTGCCCATTTATAGGAATAATAACCTGATGAATAACCACCATTAAATATATGGGAAAATGAAGTACTCATGACATTATCCTTTACATCTGGAAACAAGGAAGTTGAAGTAAATTGTTCCAATTCAAAATCTTTTATTGAATGAATTTTATCTGGATTATGGCCGTGCCAGGCCATATCTAATAATCCAAAACTAATTTGCCGTACTGTTGCCATACCTTCTAAAAAGTTTGCACTTTCTTTTATTTTTTGGACAAACTCCATAGGGATAGACTCTGAGGTTTGATAATGCTTAGCAAAAAGCCCTAAAGCATCCTCCTCATAACACCAATTTTCCAAGATTTGGCTAGGTAATTCCACAAAATCCCAATAAACGGATGTTCCTGAAAGGTTGGGATAGGTTGTGTTTGCTAGCATACCATGCAATGCATGGCCAAATTCATGAAAAAGGGTTAATACTTCGTTGAAGGTAAGCAGAGACGGCTTGGTTAAAGTAGGGGGAGTGAAATTACATACAATCGAAACATGTGGTCTGTGGTTTTGGGAGTCTTGTGTGTACTGTGGTTTAAAAGTCGTCATCCAAGCTCCATTTCTCTTCCCCTTTCTAGGGAAAAAGTCCGTATAGAAAACTGCTGTCAATTTTCCATTTTTATCAGTTACCTCAAACGTTTGTACATCTGGATGGTACTTGTCAATTGTTGTCACTTCTTTAAAGCGTAAATCATAAAGACGAAAAGCAATTTCAAAGGCTCCATGTAAAACATTTTCGAGTTTGAAATAAGGTTTTAATTTCTCATCATCTAAATTGAACTTTTTTTGTTTCAATTTTTCGGAATAAAAAGTTCCATCCCATTTTTCCAATTTTTCTAGCTCATCCAATTCCTTGGCAAAATCAGTTAATTCTGCAAACTCTTTCTCAGCCGCTGGCTTTCCTTTTCTTAATAAATCGTTTAGAAAATTTTTTACCGTTAATGGAGTTTGAGCCATTCTTTCCTCAAGCACGAAATGAGCATGTGAGTCGTATCCTAATATTTGAGCTCTTTGATGTCTCAGGTTTACGATATCTAATACGAGTTTTTCATTGTTGTTCTCATTTGATTGAAAGCCCTTACGCCCAGCTGCTAAGGTTATTTCCTTTCTCTTTTCACGATTCTCAGCATAGGTAACAAAAGGGATAAAACTTGGATAATCTAGCGTGAAGACCCATCCCTGTTTTCCCAATTGTTTGGCTTGTTCATGAGCAGCCTCAATTGCCCCTTCTGGTAAGCCAGATAGATCTTGCAACTGAGTTATGTGTAAGTGATAAGCATTGGTATCAGCAAGGACATTTTCACCATATTTTAGCTTCGAAATGGAAAGATTTTTATCAATCTCTCTTAGTTTTTCTTTTTTTTCGTCATTTAATAGGGCACCATTGCGGACAAAATCAATATAATACTTGTTTAAAAGCGTAGTTTGTTCAGGCGTTAATGATAAATTCTTTCTTTGATCATAAACTTCCTTTATTCGTTTAAATAGCCCATAATTTAAAGTTATATCGTTGCTGAGCTTGGATAGTTTAGGTGAAACTTCCTGAGCAATTCGGTCCATTTGATCATTGGTTTCAGCAGAATGTAAATTGAAAAATATATTTTGAACACGATCTAAAGTCATTCCTGAAAAAGCCAAGGCTTCAATTGTATTTGCAAAATTTGGCTGCTCTGAATTATTTACAATAGATTGGATTTCTTTAAAAGTATAATCTATGGCATAATCGAATGCAGGTATATAATCCTCCATCTTTATTTTAGAAAATGGAGCTGTATTGTGAACTGTATTAAAAGTTTCTGTCAATATATTCATGTGATAAAGTTACAAATTATTCCTATTTCATGAACTGAAATGGAGGATTTCATTCCACCGTTTTTTGGTTTCTCGGGATACTATATAGAGTTTGAGTAATATTAACTAAATTTATCACAAGATAATGAGTTTTCAATTAGGTTTTAATGATGGGATTGAAAACCTTAATTTCAATGGATTATTTGCTGTTTATTTTTAAAAAAATTATATTTTATAATTATGAAAAAGACCTTAATAACATTTTATGGATTGATTGCAGTTTTAATATTTAGTTGTAAGTCAGGTGTTAATAAAAATGCTGATGCAATTGATTCTGAAATTAGTCATGAAGAATTAGTTGGGAATTACCTGTATGTGGGAGGTGGTGACACGATTAGATTAGAGCTGAGAAATTTGAACGATAGTTTATCGGGTGATTTAGTTTATCAATTGAAAGAGAAAGATAAAAATGAGGGTATTTTTAAGGGAATAATTTTAGATTCCTTACTTAGTGGTTCATATACTTTTCAATCAGAAGGTATGCGTTCGATTCGCGAAGTTGTGTTCAGAATAGCACCAGGGGGGTTAATTGAAGGATATGGCGAGTTAGATGAACAGGACGGAAAAATGGTTTTTAAAAATAGCAAAAAACTGAGTTTTGATCACGGAATGATTCTAAAAAAGGAAAAATAATAAGTATTTCTTTTGATTTTCCGAGAATATAGATTGAAAGTACGACTATAGAAGAAAAAGAAAATTAATCTACCCCGATCCACCATTTTTTAAATTGGTTTGGTTGATTCAAAAAAATCAACTGACCAATTTGGGGAGTCCAGAGAGGAAATTTTCTTTTCTCAGCTTCCTGAGTAACTCTGATTAATGGTTCATCCCATGCATGATAGGCTAAGGAAAATTTAGAAGAATGAACCGGGATGACAGCTTTTGTTCTTAAATCTTCTCCGGCTAATATTACCTCCTCAGGCATTAAATGTATATATTTCCAACTTTCATTATATTGTCCATTCTCTAAAATTGCTAAATCAAAAGGACCATAATTATCTCCAATTTCTTTAAAATGATTTCCATATCCACTATCACCCCCCAAAAAAATGTTGTATTCGTTTGTCTTGAGTACAAAACTTGACCAGAGACTCGTATTTCTCTTGAAAAGACGACCTGCAAAATGTCTTGCATTACATGCTGTAAAAGTCAATAGATCTATCGTAATATTCTCTCCCCAATATAATTCATGAATTCTATTTTCAGGGTACCCCCATTTCTCCAAGTGTGCTCCAACCCCAAGACTAGTGACTATGGTCTTAACCTTATCCTTAATTTGTAAAAAAGTAGGGTAATCTAAATGATCCCAATGATCATGGGTTATTACTAGAACATCTATTTCGGGCAAATCCTCCGATGAGTAAGTGTTTGTCATTTTAAAGGCTTTGACACTCGCTGGAATAGGGGATGCATTATCACTAAAAATAGGATCAACCAAAATCTTTTTTCCATCGATTTGAAGAAAATAGGTTGAATGTCCAAACCATAGAAAAACATCTTGGTCTGTTGGAATTCGCTTTAAATCAGTTTTTATAGTCGGTAATGGTTTGGAAGGCACATTTCGTTTATCCTTGTTAAACAAAAATGTTTGCATCACTTTAAAATAGGATTCACCTTCTTTTAGGGCAGGAGTAAATTCAATATTTTCAAACACACCATTTTTAAAGGTTGACTTGGTTTGCATTTTTTGTAATCTTTCTCCTTTAGCAAGAAAACCAACCTTGTCAGAATTAATTAAAATAATTACATAGATCCCTAACAGGACAATAATGGTGAGTAAAAAATACATAATAATCTTTAAAAGTTTCTTAATCATATCTCTATGCAAATTAATGTATTAAATCCAATTTTTACTTGATAGCGAATAAAAATAATATCGTGATACTTTTAGTATGTATTGGCCGCTTGATTAGGAAGGAAAAAAGTAAGGAAAGGCGGCTTAGACTATTTGTGCCGAGTTAGAAGGTAGTAAGAAATAGTCTAAGCGGGATTTTTAATAAGCCCCGCTTAGACTATTTAATAATTATTGATAACCTAGTAATTTCATTACTTGTTTGGAGTTTTGTTCTTCTCCAAAAACTTCATAGTTAAAGGTTTCATCTCGGTTACGACGTATTAAAACATGTTTTGGCGATGGAAGGAGGCAATGATGAATTCCTCCGTAACCACTTAGTACTTCCTGATATGCTCCTGTATGGAAAAACCCTAAGTATTGAAGCTTTCTAGTCTTAGGCATAAAAACTGAGTTCATATGGGCTTCCTGGTTGTAATAGTCTTGCCCATCGCAGGTAATTCCTCCTAAGTTAACACGTTCATATTCGGAATCCCAATTGTTAATAGGCAATAGGATATACTTTTGGTTCAGCGCCCAAACATCTGGTAGATTTGTGATAAAAGAACCGTCGAGCATCAACCATTTTTCACGATCATTTTGCTGTTTTCTGCCCAAAACTTTATATAAAATTCCTGACGCCTCGGCAACAGTATATTTGCCAAATTCGGTAATGATATCAGGTTCCATTACTTCATGGTGAGCGCAAATCTGTTTAATTCGGTTTACGATTTCATTCACCATATATTCATAATCGAAATCATGTACTAGTGAATCTTTGAAAGGCATTCCGCCACCGATATCCAATGTATCTAAATCAGGGTTTATTTTTTTGAATTTACAATATAATGTCACATATTTTTCAAGTTCATTCCAATAGTATGGAGTATCTGAAATACCAGAATTGATAAAGAAGTGGAGTAACTTTACTTTGAAATGTGGGTTTTCAGCAACTTTACTATTGTAGAAATCAATGACATCTTCCATACGAATCCCTAATCTTGATGTGTAAAATTGCGAGTCTGGTTGCTCCTCTGCCGCAATTCGGATACCCAGATTACATGGTTCGGGAAGTTCCACCTCATCATCGTACATGTTAAATTCCTCTTTATTATCCAAAACTGGAATAATATTATGGTATCCATCGTGAAGCATATCAATAATATATTGCTTGTATTGATAAGTTTTGAATCCATTACAAATGACTGTTATGTCCTTAGTAACCTTTCCTTGTCTTTCCAAGGCATCTATCATTGGCATATCAAACGCTGACGAAGTTTCCAAGTGAATTTCATTCTTCAACGCCTCTTCCACAATATGTTTAAAATGTGAAGATTTGGTACAATAGCAATATTTATAGGACCCCCGATAATTATATTTCAACATCGCAGTTTGAAATAGAATTTTCGCCTGCTGAATTTTTTTACTAATGATTGGAAGGTAGGTAAAACGTAGGGGAGTTCCGTACGTTTCGATCATTTCCATCAAATTCAAATCGTGGAAGTACAATTCGTCATCGATAATATCGAATCCGTCTTGTGGAAAACCAACACTTAAGTCAAGAAATTCCTGATAGCTCTGCATTTTTTATTATTTTTGGCAAAGATATACTTTCATAATGAATACATAAATATTCAAGACGTTATTTTTTTGTATGATTATCAGAAAGTTATAAATTTTACGAAAAATTTACATGGCAAAATCAATCCAAGAACTGCTAGTTGATAAAACGATTGAGGCAGTTAAAATACTCTATAGCTCAGATATTCCGGCTTCTCAGCTTGCAATTCAAGAAACTAGAAAGGAATTTGAAGGTCAATTAACGTTGGTTGTATTCCCTATAACTAAATTTTCCAAAAAATCGCCTGAAGTAACAGCTAATGAGATAGGCGAATTCATTAAAAACAATATATCAGAAGTTTTAACATTTAATGTTATTAAAGGATTTCTAAATATAAGTTTTACAGACCGGTATTGGATCGACTTATTAAATGAAACCATAATCTCAGAATCTTTTGGCATTTTTCAACCCAATGGTAAGAAAGTTATGGTTGAATACTCATCACCTAACACAAACAAACCACTGCATTTAGGCCATGTTCGAAATAATTTATTAGGGTATGCCGTTGCCGAAATTTTAAAAGCTTATGGTTATGAAATAATCAAATCAAATTTAGTAAACGATAGAGGGATTCATATTTGCAAATCAATGTTGGCTTGGCAAAAATTTGGCGAAGGTGAAACTCCAGAATCTACAAATTTGAAAGGAGACCATCTAGTCGGAAAGTATTATGTTGTATTCGATAAGGAATATAAGAAAGAAATTGAGCTATTTAAAAAGGATGGACAGACCGAAGAGGAAGCCAAAAAGAATGCACCGTTGATTAAAGAAGCACAATTGATGTTGCAGAAATGGGAAGCTGGTGATAAAGAAATTCTGGAACTTTGGCATATGATGAATACTTGGGTTTATGCTGGGTTTGATCAAACCTACAAGAAGCTCGGCGTTGATTTCGATAAATATTATTTTGAATCAGATACTTATCTTTTAGGGAAAGATATCATTCAGGAGGGTCTGCAAAAAGGTGTCTTCTTTAAGAAAGAAGATAATTCTATTTGGATTGATTTAACTGATGATGGATTAGATCAAAAACTGGTGCTTAGAGGAGACGGAACTTCAGTTTACATTACACAAGATTTAGGTACAGCGCAACTGAAATATGATGAATTTGCAATGAATGAATCAATTTATGTTGTAGGTAATGAGCAAGATTATCATTTTAAAGTTTTATTCACTATTCTTAAAAAACTAGGGAAAGAATGGGCTAACGGCTTATTTCATCTTTCCTATGGTATGGTAGATCTTCCTTCTGGAAAAATGAAGTCCAGAGAAGGAACAGTTGTAGACGCAGATGATCTGATGGAAGAGATGGTTCAAACTGCTAAAGCTCGCACAGAGGAACTTGGAAAAACCGATGGTCTTCTGGAAGAAGAAAAGACAGAGCTTTATGAGACAATAGGAATGGGTGCCCTGAAATATTTTTTATTGAAGGTTGATCCTAAAAAGAGATTATTATTTGATCCTAAGGAATCGGTTGATTTTCAAGGAAATACTGGTCCTTTTATTCAGTATACTCATGCACGAATCAAATCCGTATTGAGAAAAGCTGAATATACTGGAAGAGGCAATTTCAATCCTCAAAGAATTTCAATCTTTGAACGCGATTTAATTCAGGCATTGGCCAATTTTCCATATATAATTGAAGCTTCTGCAAAAGAGTTTAGTCCGGCACAGCTGGCTAATTATGCTTATGAATTGGCAAAGTTGTTTAATAAATTTTACCATGAGGAAACAATTTTAAAGGCAGAGAATTTGGATGTAAAAAATTTCCGCCTTCAATTGTCTGCCTCAGCAGCCAGAGTAATTGCCCAAAGTATGAAAATGCTGGGAATTCAGGTTCCCGAAAGAATGTAATATGGAAATAATTAGAATTGGATTGATTGGGTTTTCAATTGGTGGACATGTTTTTCATGCTCCTTTCATTCATGGAAATCCCCACTTGTTATTATATAAAGTAACAGCTCGCAAGCAAGAGCAACAGAAGATGCTTTCTGAACGTTATCCTCAGGCAATTGCTGTTAACTCATCTGAAGAAATCATAAATGACCCAAAGGTTGATCTCGTCGTCATTGCGACCTCAAATGATGTACATTATAGTTTAGCTAAAGCAGCGTTATTAGCAGGTAAGCACGTTATAGTTGAAAAGCCTTTTACAAATTACTCTTATCAAGCTGATGAGTTAATTTCCCTAGCTAAAGATAGAGATTTATTGCTTTCAGTACACCATAATGCCAGGTTTCACTCAGACTTTAAGACAGTCAAAAAAGTGATTGAATCCAATCGTTTAGGGAAAATTAGAAACTATGAAGCTCGATATGATCGGTTTCGTAATTTTTTAAGACCGGGTGCATGGAGAGAAGAGAATTTACCTGGTTCAGGTATTCACTACGACCTCGGGGCTCATTTAATCGACCAATCTTTACAGCTATTTGGTCACCCATTAACGGTTTTTGCTGATCTCCGTATTCAAAGAGATGGAGCGAAAACCATTGACGACTTTGAATTTATTTTGTCTTACCCTGAGGTAAAGGTTTCCTTGAAAGGACAAATGTTAGCAAAAATTCCAACAGCTCGATATGCTGTATATGGGACGAATGGTTGCTTTGTGAAATGGGGTGAAGACCCACAAGAGACGTTACTTCGGAATGGGGCTAAACCTCACGAGATCGTAAGCTGGGGAGAAGAATCTAAGGAGATTTATGGAAATCTTTCTTTACTTGAAAATGGAGAAGATATCCAAGAACGTATTATAAGTGAAAAGGGAACAGGACAAGATTTCTATCGGAATATAGTTGAAACCTTACAGGGAAAGAGCCAACTGTTTATAAAACCTGAACAAGCTAGGGATGTAATTCGAATTTTAGAACTCGCCGAACAGTCAAATGCAGAACAAAGGGTAATATCCCTGACGGGTGAACTAATATCTTAATGAAAAAAAAATACGATGCCATAATAATAGGAGCTGGTGCGAGTGGACTAATGTGTTCTGTGCAAGCTGGATTACTAGGTAAGAGAACTCTGCTTATTGAGGGTAATGACCGTATTGGAGCAAAAATTCTAATTTCAGGAGGAGGACGTTGCAATTATACAAACCTTTATACGACACCTGAAAATTTCATGTCAGAAAATCCTAAGTTTCTTATATCTGCATTTTCTCAATGGTCGGTGCAAGACTCTATTGATTTTTTTCAAAATTATGGTGGTATAATTGGAAAGGAGAAAACATTAGGTCAGTTATTTCCAGAAACTAATAAAGCAAAAGATATTGTTTCAGTCTTTTGGCAATTAATGCTCGATACAAAACAAGAGATCAAACTTAACTCTGTTGTAAAAAAAATTGATAAACTAGACCGAGGCTTTGAATTAACAATGGAGAGTCAAGGGAAAGAAGTTAAGATTGTTGGAGACAAGATTGTAGTTGCCTCTGGAGGACTTCCCGTAGAAAAGTTAGGTGCCACGGATTTTGCCTTACGTGTCGCTAGGCAATTCAGTATTCAACTTATTGAAACTGCACCTGCTTTAGTTCCATTGTCTATTACAGGAAAGGAAACAGAATGGTATGCTTCACTATCTGGAAATTCTGTCTATTCCAGAGTGTATAACGATCGAATATCATTCGAAGAGAATATCTTATTTACTCATTGGGGACTTAGTGGTCCGGCTATTCTTCAAATTTCAACCTATTGGAGACCTGGAGAAGTTTTTACCATAGATCTCCTTCCGAAATTTGATTTAGACAAACTGATTAAGCTTGAAAGACAAAATGGAGGTCGGCGTACTATTGGCCAATTAATGAATGATTATTTTCCAAAGAAAATAGTTGAAGCTTTTTCCAAATTTTTACCAATAGATTTAAAGATTGCTTCCTTAAGTAAACTCGATGGAAACTTGATCATTAATACTATTCATAAATTCAAAGTAAAACCCGCAGGAGATAAGGGATATGATAAGGCGGAGGTAATGCGTGGCGGAGTTTCAACAGATGAGCTAAACCCCAAGACACTTGAGGTAAGAAATTGTCCGGGACTATATTTTATCGGCGAAGCGGTTGATGTCACAGGGTGGCTAGGCGGTTATAATTTTCAATGGGCGTGGGCTTCTGGTTTTGCATGTGCCCAAGACCTTTAAAGAGAGAATGATTTAGTATTATTGAATCATTTGTTTTTTTTATACGATTATACTATGATTTATAATTTTAATATTGGTTTTGGTTTTTTTAGTGTAAAGATATTAAAGTCCTAATCATAACTATTGAGATTATATTTTGTGCAGTTTATTTGATTATATTTTTTGTAGTTTTGGCAATTGAAGCAAACTGGTTCTATCGCTGTTTCACATTAGTGAAAGAGAGGAAAGTCCGGGCAACATAGAGCGACACGCTTCCTAACGGGAAGGATGTCCTTATGGACAGACAGAAAGTGCCACAGAAAATATACCGCCATGTGAAAATGGTAAGGGTGAAAACGTGAGGTAAGAGCTCACGGTTTTGTATGGAGACATACATCACGGTAAACCTCGTGTGTTGAAAGACCAAATAGATTACGAGATTTGAAGACTGCTCGTTTTCTACCTTAGGGTACTCGTAATGGGTAGGTTGATTGAGTTTAAACGCAAGTTTAGATCTAGATAAATGATAGAAATCCCTAAAATGGGGTACAGAATCCGGCTTACAAGGTTTGCTTCTTTTTTTAATAATACTTTCAATTGCCTAAAAAATTGTAAATTAAGCTATGACAACAGTTCTAATAATTGATGATGAACGTCCAATCCGTAGTTCTTTACGTGATATTTTAGAATACGAAGATTATAAAGTATTGGATACTGATAATGGAGATGAAGCACTTAAAATTTTAAGCAAGGAAAAAATTGACTTAGTTTTATGTGATATTAAGATGAATAAAATGGATGGTATGGAGGTTCTGACAGCCGCTAAAAAAATTACCGATATTCCATTCATCATGATTTCCGGACATGGTACAATCGAGACAGCAGTGGAGGCTGCTAGGAAAGGAGCATTTGATTTTCTTGAGAAACCTTTAGATTTAAATCGACTCCTGATTACTGTGCGTAATGCTTTAGAAAAAGGATCTTTAGTTAAAGAAACCAAAGTTTTAAAAAGGAAAATTTCCAAAACAAAGGAAATTTTAGGAAATTCAAACGGGATTAACTTAATTAAAGATACCATTGATAAAGTTGCCCCAACAGAAGCACGTGTATTGATTACTGGTGCTAACGGATCTGGTAAGGAGTTGGTAGCTAGGTGGTTGCATGAAAAGTCATCTCGTTCAAGTTCTCCCTTAGTGGAGGTTAATTGTGCCGCTATACCTTCTGAATTAATTGAATCTGAATTATTTGGACATGAGAAAGGGTCATTTACTTCAGCGGTAAAACAACGGATTGGCAAGTTTGAACAGGCGAACGGAGGAACCTTATTTTTGGATGAGATAGGAGATATGAGTCTATCCGCTCAAGCTAAAGTGTTGAGGGCTTTACAAGAAAATAAAATTACAAGAGTTGGTGGTGAGAAGGAAATTGATGTTAACGTCCGTGTAATTGCTGCAACAAATAAAGACCTATTGAGTGAGATTGAGGCAGGCAACTTCCGCATGGATTTGTATCATAGATTGAGTGTAATTCTTATTCATGTTCCCTCTCTGATTGAAAGAAAAGATGATATACCCACAATTGCAACTTCTTTTTGCGAAGAGATTTGTGGCGAATACAGTATACCACTGAAAGGGTTTACTCCAGATGCCATGAAAGCATTACAAGCATTACCTTGGACGGGGAATATTCGAGAGCTCCGAAATATGGTAGAACGATTAATTATTCTATGTGATAAGAAGATTACTGAGGAGGACGTTTTTACATTTGCTAATCCAGGAGGGCCTTCTACCACTTCTTCAAATCATCAACTAAATTCGAATGATTTAGATATGGAGCAATTTACCTCATTTCAAGATTTTAAGGATTATTCTGAATGTGAATTTATAAAATATAAACTGGAAAAAAACAATTGGAATGTATCAAAAACGGCTGATGATTTAGATATTCAACGAAGCCATCTTTATAGTAAAATTGAAAAGTTTGGTTTGAAGAGAGATTAATCAATCTGTTATTTAGTAATTAAAGAAGGTCTTATCGAAAATAAGACCTTCTTTAATTACAATAAATTAATCATTGAATTTTCTTTTTTGACGGCTATACAAAATGTAAATGATAACAATCAAAACTAGTAAACCAATGACTATATAGGAAATTGAGGAGCTCTCACTTGTGTTAGTAATTGTACTATCTTGGGCAAATAAACCAATAGAAATTGCATTCAATATGCCCAATACATTCCATTTTTTCATGATGATATAGATTTTTTTAGTTTATATTTAATTATCCGATAAGATAACGCTTAAATTATGATAAAGCAAGGAAATCTAAAATAAATTTTCTTTTAATATAAAATAAATGTGCTATTTCAACGTCGGAATAGCACATTTTTCAAATTTAACAATCACCAAAGAAAAATATATGAAGCTTAGCTAATCTCTTATAATTTCTATGTTGACCGTATTGTATCTTGTGAATTTCTTTTCCTAATTAAAGCTATTTTATAAACTGAATCTTGAACTAATGATGAAAAATTATAATCATGGAAGCCATTTTTATTATTTAGCTCTTCAAGTATACTGTAACATGAATAGAAGTTATAAGATTTCAGCTATAAAGTTATCTTTTTGATGTATTAATGATCTCTTTTCTATGATTTCTTGGAGATTAATAGTTCCAATTACATATTTATGTTCTTCACTATAAAATCTTTCAGAAATATTGATGAAATTAATATTCTCCAATAAATCTTGATCATCGTATTTGAAATAAACTTTTATATTATAATCAGTTGAATACGTTAATTGTTGCTTATCTAAATGCTTTTTATATTCGTATTTATAATCGTATCTCAAGGCAGCAATGTCAGATAGAACAGCAGAACCGGTGGGATGCCCTCCAGCTCCTTTTCCTAGGAAAAATTGTTCATCTGCAAAAGCTGCTTTAACTAAAACGCCGTTATATTCATTTTCTACATTATAGAGAATATTATTGCTTGAAATAAATTTTGGAAGTACGTATAAAACAACCTGATGATTTTCAATCTCTTTGGCTAAGGGAATTAATTTAATTTTGTAATTTTTCTCCCTCGCATACCTGATATCTGCGAGCCCCAATGTATCAATTCCAAGGTTTAATACTTTATCAGGATCAACATATATTCCATATGCATGTGATGCAACGATCGTTAATTTATATTTCGGATCGTACCCTTCAACATCTAGTGTCGGATCCGTCTCTGCAAAACCTAATTCTTGGGCTTTGCTTAGAGCCTCTCCATAGGATTGATTTTCATTGAATATTTTAGAAAGAATATAATTTGATGAACCATTAAAGATTCCACTTATGGAATGTAATAATTCATTGTCATAATATTCTTCTAAATTTCTGATTATTGGGATACTTCCACAAACTGCACCTTCATAAAGTAAAGAAGTTCCATATTTATTTTGTATTTCAGTTAATTCTTCCAAATGAGAAGCGATCATTTTTTTATTTGCAGAAACAACATTTTTACCAGTACTTAGCGCTTTTTTGGTAATCTCAAAAGCGGCATCTGCATCATCAATAAGTTCTACAACAGTATTGATTTCCGGATCTTCTAAGATTATATTTGGATCAGTTGTAAAGAGATCCTCGTTTAAAGTTCTCTTTTTATCTGGGTTTTTAATTACGAATTTTTTAATTTCTAGATTTAGGTTTTTTGTTTTAATGATATCGTATAATCCTTGACCCACCACTCCAAAACCAAACATACCGATAGTAAGTTTTTTACTCATTTTAATTTGTTAATTTTAATTGATTCTCCGCCCTGTCTTTATGTTTATTTAAAAAATCTCCAATCACCTTCGTTAATGTTTTAGTCTCTATCAAGAAACCATCATGACCAAAGAAGGAATGAAGTTCATAGTATTCCGCATTAGGTATGTTTTTAGCAATGAATTCTTGTTCTTCAGGGGGGAACAGAATGTCAGATGGGATACCTATAACCAATACATTGATGTCATTTATAGATTTCAAAACTTCTTCAACTGGTCCTCTAGCTCTCCCTAAATGGTGGCTGTCCATTGCTTTTGTCAAATACCAATAACTAAAGGCATTAAATCTTTTTACTAATTTTTCTCCTTGATAAGATTGATAAGATGATGCTTTATACAAATCTGTTTTTTCATGATCTGATTCTACTTGAGTAGTAGCATAAGCATTATACGTACGGTAGGATAGTAAAGCCATGCTTCTAGCTGCCTTAAGTCCATTTTTTCCTGCATCATCTCTATTCTCGTAAAAACTTGAATCAGCAGTCAACGCCAATCGTTGACTTTCATTAAACGCGATACCCCAAGGGGAAAAATATGCATTTGTACCAATTGCTATTAAGTTGTGAATTTTAATGCTTTTTGACACAGACCACTCTAGGGCTTGCTGGCCTCCCAAAGATCCGCCAATTATAGTGTTGATTTCAGAAATGTTTAAATGTTTGGCTAGCAATTGATGTCCATTTACGATATCACGGATTGTGAATTGAGGAAAATCCAAATAATATGGTTTCCCTGTTAATGGATTAATTGAAAGCGGGTTAGTTGTTCCATAATGTGAACCTAGAACATTTGCACAAATAATAAAAAAATCTTTTTCATTAAAAAGTTCATTGGGTCCAAATAAGCCTGGCCACCAATCAAAAACGTCAGAATTTGCAGTAAGGGCATGGCAAACCCATATGATGTTGGATTTGTCCTCATTAAGTTTGCCATAGGTATGATAAGCTATTTGAAGCTTTGGTAATTTCTTTCCACTCTCCAGCTGGAATTCTTGACCATATTCGAATATTTTCAAACTCATTCTTTATTATTTTTCCTTCATTCTAAAATAAAATAAGAGGGATATGTGTCGCTTATTTTATTTTTTCGAAAGCCTGTTCTAAGTCAGCTTTAATATCGTCAATATGTTCAATGCCCACGGATAATCTTAATTGCCCAGGGATAACTCCGGCTTTCTTTTGGTTTTCTTCACTCAATTGTTGGTGAGTTGTAGCAGCGGGGTGTATGATTAAAGTTTTTGAATCACCCACATTCGCCAAATGGCTAATTAATTCCAAAGAATCGATAAATTCATTTGCTTTGTTTACACCTCCCTTGATTGTGAACGACAAAACTGCACCATATCCATTTTTTAGATATTTCTGCGCGTTTTGATGACAAGGGTGATTTTTTAAACCTGGATAACTTACATGTTCAACTTGTGCGTGTGAATCTAGCCATTGGGCGATTTCTAAAGTGTTATCAACATGTCTTTGAACACGGAGTGATAAAGTTTCTAAACCTTGTACCAATAAAAAAGAATTAAATGGAGATAGGGCAGGACCAAAATCTCTTAAACCCTCCACTCGGGCACGAATAGCAAATTGAATGTTCCCAAATGGGCCATTTACTCCGAAAACATCAGAAAATACTAAACCATGATAACCCTCAGATGGTTCGGAGAATTGTTTAAATTTTCCATTACCCCAGTTATAATTCCCTCCATCAATAATTACCCCACCAATACTAGTGCCATGTCCACCTATCCATTTGGTCGCAGATTCCACGACAACATTAGCGCCATGTTCCAATGGTTTAAACAAATATCCGCCAGCTCCAAAAGTATTATCGACAATTAAAGGAAGGTCATGTTTTTTGGCCACTGCTGCAATACGTTCAAAATCTGGAATTTGGTAACTTGGATTACCTATTGTCTCGGCATAAATCGCTTTTGTGTTTTCATCAATTAATTCCTCAATCTTATCCACCTCTAGATCACCGGCAAATCGTGCTTCGATTCCTAACCGTTTGAAAGAGACTTTAAATTGATTATACGAACCTCCGTATAGATTCGCGCTCGTGATAAAGTTATCTCCTGATTCTAGTATATTGGTTATTGCTAGAAATTGAGCAGCTTGACCTGAAGCTACAGCTACAGCAGCAACACCACCTTCTAACGCTGCAATACGTTTCTCGAAAACATCCGTAGTAGGATTCATTATTCGAGTGTAGATGTTTCCGAATTCTTTTAAAGCAAACAAATTTGCTCCGTGCTCCGCATTTTCAAATACAAATGATGTGGTTTGATATATAGGTAAGGCTCTGGAACCAGTTGCCGGATCTACTACCTGGCCAGCGTGAACTTGTAATGTTTCGAATTTTAGATTTTTATTATCAGCCATTTTTTTAGATTTTTAAATTATAAATTATGTAATTACCCTTTCATTTTTCTTTTATTGATTGTCATAAAAACTGTACGTCTTACGTTCATTTTTTTATTATAAATAAGCAGTACAATAATGACTAATGCATTAACTGAAAAATTTCAGTGCAGAAAATTAAGATACGATTTGTAATGTTGTTAGGTTTCCCAACAATACATGATAAATTAGAGCTTGCAAAATTTGATGTCATAGTCTATTTCATTTATATGCTCCTTAGCAATATTGCTTTGGACAGGATTTGGCACCTTTTCAATCCATATTGAAGGTTGCCAGTGGGTCATAGAGCCAGTCTCTCGCCACTTCTTTATAAATCAAGACCACTCAATGAGGAGGTTTTGATTAGTGCACTATTCTCATAGCACGTTGCAAATATAATGTTAGGATTTTATATTTGCAATTTTTTTTGAATATTCAAAGTCAAAAAAAACTTTTGATTTTAAATTATTTTAAAACTTTGAATATATAAGGTGTACAAATTGTTTTCTTATCTAAAAGGAAGTTGTTTTTTCCTCTCTCATTTGAATAATCTTATCGACAACATATCTGGTATTTCCTCTCCAAGGAAGAACTCCATGATATTCTTTATAATGTAAGTCAAATATTTTACCACTATTTAATTCCAATATGTGAAAAACGGAATCATTTTGGATTGAAAATTCAAATTCATTGCTAGAGAGGCCTGTGCCACTTTTTGGGCTTCTAATGCCTTCTTGAATCAATTTACCTTCAAAGGTTTTAAATAAATTACCTTTTTTAACAGCATAATTTAAGACTCCTGATTTTACACCCTCACCAAAAACAAAATAGTAATTGAAATACACAAATCCTGCAAAGGCCAAGAATACAATCAACAATAGCCAACTGATAACTTTTTTGAATACTGATCGATTTGAGGATGAAAGTTTTGATGTTTCCATGATTTTTGGATTAATAATTTTCAAGTACTTAAACAAATAAGATACCTAAAAATATAAAAATTATCCTAACAACAATATTTCTTTTTCTATTTCTAATTTTGTTTTCGCGGAAATTTGAACCAAAGGTAGTCGAACAAAATCTTGACCAAAACCTTTTTGTTGTAAAATGTATTTTACGCCACATGGATTTCCATCAACGAAACATAGTTCCGTTATCCTTAATAATTCGGAATGAATTATTCTCGCTTCAACAAAATTACCCTCAAGGCATAGGTGTGTTAATGTAGAAATCTTGTTTGGATATGCATTTCCAATAACAGAAATAATACCTACAGCTCCTAATGCAATCATTGGTAAAGTGACAGGGTCATCTCCAGAAATTAGTAAAAAGTCTTTGGGCTTTTTACTAAGGATTTCACTGAATTGAGCAAAACTGCCTGATGCTTCTTTAATACCGACAATATTTTTAAAGTCATTTGCCAATCTTAATGTTGTTTCCGCCGAGATATTGCTTCCTGTGCGAGATGGTACATTATATAGAATGATTGGAAGTTTTGATACCTCAGCGATCGCTTTATAATGCTGGTAAATTCCTTCTTGGGAGGGTTTGTTGTAATATGGAGAAACAGATAAAATTGCAATATAATCTAACACATCAAATTGTGTTATACTTTCAACAATTTCTTGCGTATTATTTCCACCTATTCCAATAACAAGAGGAATTCGTTTGTTTACATGATTAGAGGTGAATTCCAAGACTTTTTTTCTTTCCCCTGAAGATAACGTAGCAGTTTCACCTGTTGTACCTAATGAAACTAAATAATCAATTCCATGTTCAATTTGGTAATCAATTAAGTTTGCTAATGTATTATAATCTATTGTTCCGTCTGCATTAAATGGTGTAACCAATGCTACACCTGCTCCATGAAGCTCGTTCATATTATTTATTTAATTGTAATCTGTATGTTATGTATTTATCATTTTTAACAATTCCGTGTCGGAAATTATTGGAATTTGTAGTTTTTCTGCCTTGACCATCTTAGATGGCCCCATTTTTTCACCAGCAACTAAAAAACTCAATTTATTGGATACTCCACTAAGAATTTTACCTCCATGCGATTCAATTAATTGTGTTAATTCTTCTCTGGAATGATTTTCAAAAACCCCTGATATCAAAAATGATTTACCTAGAAGATTCTCACCAGACATTTCGATTTTTTTTTCGTGAATTTCAAAAATTAAACCGTGTTCTTTTAGTTTTTGAATTTCCAACCAGTGGTGGGGCAAATTTAGATATTCAACTATGCTTTCGGCTATTCTTATCCCAATATCATCAACCTGGAGTATATCGCCAATGGATGCTGCCTTAATCTCGTCGATATTTTTAAAATGTAGCGCTAATTTCTTGGCAACAGTCTCCCCAACATGACGAATTCCAAGTGAGAAAAGAACCTTTTCAAATGGCTTTTGCTTTGAGAGTTCAATTCCATCTAACATATTTTCAATAGACTTCTGACCAAATCTTTCTATCCCAATTAATTCTGATTTCCTGTCATTTAATGTGTAGATATCTGATATCTTGGATATCAAATTTAGACGATGAAATGTTTCTATGGTTTCATTTCCTAATCCTTGAATATCCATCATCTTCCTACCGATAAAATGTTGTAATTTACCTACAATCTGAGGAGTGCATCCATCCTCGTTAGGACAATAATGCACAGCTTCGCCTTCTTCTCTTATCAATATAGTCCCACATTCCGGACAAGTAGTCGGATATTCAAAGGGTATCGCTAATGGAGGTCTTTTATCAAGATTCACTCCGAGAATTTTAGGGATTATTTCTCCACCTTTTTCTACATAAACCGTATCTCCTTGGTGTAGATCCAGTCTAAGTATTTCATTAGCATTATGTAGGGACGCCCGTTTTACTGTTGTACCTGCTAATAATACGGGTTGTAAATTTGCAACAGGTGTCACAGCGCCAGTTCTTCCAATCTGATAACTTATGCTCTTGAGAATTGTTTCAACGCGTTCAGCTTTGAACTTATAGGAAATCGCCCAGCGTGGTGATTTTGCAGTAGTTCCTAGTTCGTCTTGTTGAGAAAAATCGTTTACCTTGATTACTATTCCATCTATTTCATATGAAAGCTGATGTCGTGCGTCATCCCAATAATGAATAAATTCCAACACTTGGTCAATAGAATTGCACAGTTTGCTATGTTCGCAAACGGGAAATCCCCAGGATTTAACTTCCTCAATAGTTTGCCAATGAGTGTTAAAAAGTTTATTTCTATTCTCTGTATTTAAAAAATAAAGAAAGCAATCTAGTGGACGTTTTGCTACTTCAGCTGAATCTTGTAATTTGATAGTTCCCGCAGCAAAATTTCTTGGGTTTGCATAGGTTTGTTCTCCATTTTCTAGGCGATCATTATTAAGCCGAAGAAAGGCGGACTTATGCATAAATATTTCCCCCCGAATATCAAAATTCAATGGATAATTGTTCCTTTTAAGCTGATGAGGAATGCTTCGTATAGTTTTTACGTTATTTGTAACCTCATCTCCTTTAGTTCCGTCCCCTCGAGTGACGGCCTGTTTTAGAATACCATTTTCGTAATGAATGGAGATAGAAAGTCCATCGAATTTTAACTCAGCAACATACTGGACATTGTCACCGACGATCTTTCGAACCCTACCGTCGAAATCTTTTAATTCTTGCTCATTATAGGTATTGCCTAAAGACATCATCGGCCATCTGTGGATGATGGTCTTAAATTTATTAGTAACCTCCCCTCCAATTTTTGAGGTAGGAGAGTTGGGAACTTTAAAATCTGGGTACAGATTTTCAAGCGTTTCAAGTTCCTTTAATTTTTGATCAAAATCATAATCAGAAATTAATGGATTAGCCAGAACATAATATTGGTAATTATATTCATTTAGCTGTCTACTTAATTCTTCTATTTTCGCTTTAATATCCATTGACATAGACCACGAAAATACGAAATATTCTAAGCGTAAGGTAATTTAAAACAACTATTTAATAAACAAGCATAGAAACGCACAATAAAAATAGAACCTGCAAAAAAGATTGTTCAGTAGATTTGTTTTTAATGGAAATTTTTGTCATTAAGTTGGTTGAATTTATGGATTTTATTCACATAATAATCCCAAATAATTGATTTTTTATACTGACCTTTTTTGTTCTCTATAATATTTAGTTTTTTTCTTTTTTTTGCAGTTTTTATGAAATTCATAACAAAATACTGATGAGCTCTACTTATGGCCCATGCGTCGGCAAATTTTCGATCGGCTAAAAATTTGATTAACGCCAAAAGATCAAACCAGAATCGGATAAATAATTTCCAAATTAATTCATCAATGGTAAGATTTTTATGCAACATCAATAAATTGTTTCTAAAATTCAAGTACGTTTTTTGAGGGTTGCTGGTTTGAAGGGTTCCACCACCAACATGAAATACTAATGATTTGGAACAATATCCAATTTTATATCCTAATTTTTTTAATCGCCAACACAGATCTATTTCTTCAAAATGAGCAAAGAAATCAGCATCAAATCCACCAACTTCTTTCCAAGCATTCGCTTTTATAAATAGTGCGGCACCTGTGGCCCAGAATACTTCGAGGTTGTCGTCGTATTGCCCAATATCTTTCTCTACTTTATTTAACAGTCTACCCCGACAAAAGGGGAACCCAAACTGGTCTATAAAACCACCTGCAGCTCCTGCATGTTCAAATTCACCTTTGCTATGATAGGATTGTATTTTGGGCTGACATGCAACCAACATCGGGTCCTTTTCCATGAACTCAATAACCGGCTCAATCCAAGATTCAGAAACTTCGACATCGGAATTTAATAAAACAAAATAATCAGCATCAACTTGTTTTAGGATCTCATTATATCCACCGGCAAATCCTAAATTTTCGTTATTCTGAAGGATGCTGAATTTCGGAAAATTATTTCTTACAAACTCCAAAGAGTCATCTGTTGATCCATTATCGCCAATTACAAATTCTACGTTTTGATAGGTACTATTGAATACAGAAGGTAGGAATTTTTCTAAAAAATACCTTCCATTCCAATTTAAAATTACAACAGCAACTTTTGGGTAATGTGTCATTTAATTTCTTCTTTTACGCTTCCATCTACGATGAGACCAAAGCCAATAGGCTGGTTCTTCAGTAATTATTTTTTCAGTAAATTCATTGTGAATATGAGTGATCTCATGTTCAGCATAATGATCTGGATTTTCCACTAAAGTAGTAAACTTACAATAATAATAACCTCTTTTCTTTTTCCTTTTAAATTCACAAAAAACGATCGGGTTTTTTGTGAGCCTTGCTATTCTTTCCACTCCTGTATAAACTAAAGTGTCCTGATTTAGGAAATTTATAAAATAATCTGAATCCTGATAGGTAGGGGTTTGATCCGCTACAAATACACTAATGTGGGCTTGGTTTCCTAACCTATGAATATGACGCAATATTTGTTTCATAGGTACCATTGTAGCGCCAAATTTAGTTCTAATTTTATTGTGAATTTGATTGAATATTTTATTGTTTAAAGGTTTGTAAATGATTAATTTTGGAGCATCCATCATCAAAGAAACCCGATGGATTGCAAGTTCCCAATTTGCATAATGTGAACAAACTGCAATTATTGAATTCCCATTATCGATGTATTGCATAACCTCCTGTGGATTTTTTAGCTCGAAACGTTTTAGTATTTCGTCCTTGGAAATGCTGGCCATTTTAATTGATTCGACTAATAAGTCGGGGAAATAACGATAAAACTTAAAAGCTATATCCTTAATTTCAGAATTTGATTTATTTGGAAAAGCATTTGTTAAATTTTCAACTACTACTTGCCTTCTATACCCAACTACGTAATATATCAGAATAAATAATAAATCTGAAATTAGGTATAGGCACCAAAAAGGAAGGAGAGAGATTAAATACATTAATCCATAGACTATTTTTTCCTTCATCTTAAATATAAAGTTCTTTACAAATATCCCCAAATTAAGTTACTTTTGGTGTTAAATTGATTGAAAATTTTTGTTATGTCACAAGGATTGTTACTTCCAGCATTTTATTTACCGAATATTAGCTATTTTCATGTTATAAAAAACCATGAAACCCCCATTATTATAGAAAAATTTGAACATTTTCCAAAACAAACTTTTCGAACTCGTTGCCAAATTTCAACTGCAAATACAGTTTTAGACTTAATCGTTCCAATCGTTCATGGCCGAAGGGAAAGATCTGCAATGAAAGATATTCGAATTAATTATGATCATCCTTGGCAGCGATTACATTGGTTAAGTATACAAAATGCTTACCGTAATTCAGCTTACTTTGAATTCTATGAGGATGATTTATCCCATTTTTATGAGAAAAGGTTTGATTATTTATTGGACTTTAACGTTGAACAATTAAACATTATTCTTAAATTTTTGAAACTTAATAGATCAATCGAATTTACCGAAGAATACTTATCTGCCAGTATGAATGATCTTGATTATAGAGATGTCATTCATCCCAAGAGACCTTCGGTATTTAACGATATTAAGCCTTATTATCAGCTTTTTGAGGAAAAGAATGGATTTATAAAGGATCTAAGCATAATCGATTTGCTATTTAGTCAAGGGCCACAATCGAAAAATTACTTCTAAAGAGCTACTTTTACAATAACGGAGTTTGTCTACTTATTATAATGTGAACTAATTTTTAATGCAATGAAAAAGTCTATAATTACACTTTTTTTTAGTTTAATTTCTTTTATGATTTTCGGACAATCCGGAGCGGATACGTTGCATTATCGCAAAGTATATTATTTTGGAGGCACAGGAATTGCATTCCCAATTGGAAAAACAAACAATGTATTGAATGCTAAGTTATTTACAAGCAGTTTGGGTCTGGATATATCCTTAAAAAATCCTTCATTTTATCTTCAACCTACACTTTATATATTTGCTTTTGGGTATGACCAACTTGAAGATGACGAGAAATACAATAGCATATTAAAAAATGCTAATTCGAACATGTATATTTTAAGTTTAGCTGGTGGATATCGAAAGCAATGGAAGAGATTGAATACATATTCCTATATCGGACCGTCAGGTGCCTTAAATATGGAGCCACGAGCTCAAAAGGATCCAGATGGTAGAACTATTGATTTGGATTATAAATCCAGTTTATCTCCAGCATTTAAATTAGGTATGGGTGCAGATTATAAATTCAAAGGTTTTTTTTTAGGAATGGAATTTGGATACTTACATAACTTCCGCAAAATGCAGGGATATCCAGTAAACGTGATTAGTATAATGTTTGGTTTAAAATCTGATATTACAAAACTTAGTGATAAAGTAGTTGAGGTGATTTCTGGAAGTTGATTTTTTACACTGAAATGGAGTATAATATCAATGCTATTAGGATGCGGATAAACCACCTCGACTGTTTTAGATATTAAATAAAATTGCTAAATTCTTAACTTGAGAAACATTGGCTAAAATGCAAAATCCTATAGCCCTTGATTAATATTTAAAATTTATTTTTATTAACGCAATAAAACGAATTCGCAACCGTTTAAATATATATCTCAATAATAATAAATTATTTAGGTTAATAATTGGTTTGGTAAATACCTGAAGCTCTCCGCTTTGGGTATTTTTTTAATAATAATGTAAGGCGAATTAG